>CAZPBV010000032.1:0-4721 GCA_964584675.1 uncultured Bdellovibrionales bacterium | reverse complement strand
AGGAGTTGCGCTCCAGTAAGCTCTTGTAGTCGTTTCACTCCCCCGCAGTGATCGAGGTGAGAGTGCGTCAACCAAATTTGCTCGCACCTGAGCTTGCGATGTTGAAGCTCTGCATAAAGCCGGTCCGCCTCGCCACCGGGATCAATCACGACCGCCTTGCCAGATGAAGGCTCCCACACAATCCGCGCATTCTGAAAAAAAGGAGTGACTTCTAAAGCTAGTATCTCAAACATGTAACGACCTGCTGTAACAAATTCAGTCAAGTTAACCGTTAAGGGAGGTCTGATCAAATTAGGAGCATGGAGGATCTTGTCTGCGCCACCCCTCAGGACGACCCGCAGCACGAAGTGCAATAGGCTGTAATCTAGGTGTCTGACTCCGAAATGCCCTCCCGGCATTTCGTCGTATGCCCCAAGCTACGACTCGCGCTTCACCGGCGCGAATCTTCGCGTCGCATCAGCCACTTGCGACGCAAATCGAGGGTGACAACACCTAACCCATTCGCAAAATCTGCCGTTCCCAACCAGGGGACAACAACAAAGGGCGAGCAAATCCAAGATCTTTGAGTCTACAACAATCTTGACTTGCGGCCATTCTTCCCCCTGTGAACGGTGACCCAATCATCCTGATTATTGCAAATTACCAAGCAATCTCAAATATCTAGACTTAAGGCCATGGTCATTCTATACGCATGAAAATAACATTACATTTCATAAAGTTAATCAACCCGATAACCGATTTATGACAAGAGGTGCAGAATTGAAAGCACTGGGCCTTTGTAGGGGTCTATACGGTACCCAAATCAAATACGGGTATCTTGATTGAAGGCGAGTATAACTTGTCCTCCAAGAGGACATACCCCCCTACCCTGGTTCAAACGTTTCTTGGATGGTGTGCGAATAGGGACCATGTGAATCCAGCTTATTTGCCTGGCGCATGGAAGGGATGAGAAACGAGCATATGAATGACATTTCTGGTCAGGAGATCGGCTCAACGTCTTCCAAGGCGGTCGAGGGTAACAGCAACCTTAAGCGAGCCTGCGAGTACGTGGGAACCACTTGGTTTCCTATTCAACCAAAAACGCTCGATACCATCCGTCAAAAACTACACCGTGGGGACTACTGCGAAAACAGGGACAGACTATTCAAAGACCTATCCGCGGACTGCGGCCTCTATCTTCTCTGCGTAAAGCAGCTTACGCAGCTTGTTGATTCCGCCTCCAAAACACTTGAAAAACCGATAAACCCTACCACTCTATTTCGTGACTGTACGATAGAAGAATTTCGAGCCGCCCTGGAAGCAAAATCGGATTTTGTGTCTCAACATCGCCTCGAAGAATCCAGCGAAGTACAATCGGAAAGATGTATTGAACTGGCGGTCAGTGCACAGGCATCCCTGGCTTTAGCAAAACCGCTTGGATTGTCGCCAGAACTAAGCTACACCACTGCGCTCTTCCGCCAGCTCGGCCTTACCCTTATCGCTTGGAACTACCCGCACGTATATTCTCGTGCTGTCGCCTCGCTTTTACCAGAGAAGTCGCCTTACCAAGAACTCGATAGAATATTGAGCACAAAATTAGGTTTTTCCCCCACCCTTCTCGGCATCACGTTGGCTCGTTCCTGGAGTATTAGTCCCCAGATTCTACTAGCAATGGGAGACAGTTCAGCAGCTGAAAATTGCTCCGAAAAGGAGAAGGCGAACGCCGAAACTCTAGTGAAAGTCTGTGAGATTGGCGAAGCATTAGCACGCGCGAGTCATCCGGAGCGTTACCCAAAAGCCACTGCCGACTGGGAAAAGGCGGCCCAAGAACTTACCAATGCTCTTGGCAAGGACGGCACCCAGCGACTACTCCAAAGTATTCGGGCCGGACTTGAGCCATACATGCAGGCAGCGCCACAAACATTCCATCTTCCGGCTTGGTCGACAAGCGAAATTCCAAACTCGGTGCGTGAGATCGTGGTTCGTCCGTCTGGACCAGGCAATAAGTACGCCCGGCATTGTCCTCTTGAAATACAGTCCCGATTGGCTGATATCGCCGCTCGCGCTAGTGGTCCTACGATTTCAAAAGATCTCATTGAAACTCTCATAAAGGATGTAATTATATCGCTCGGCTTTGTGCGCGGCTGTATTTATTTGATTGAGCCCGATCAATTGGTTCTTATTCCGCGTCTCGCCATCGGCTCCTCTTCCATTAAAGACTATGAGCCGCTGAGTTATACTTCCTTTAAGGAGCGCAGTAATCCTGTAGTGGCCGCTTTTCGTTCAAACGTACCCCTCTTGCAAGAAGGAACCGACCAGCTTGATCCAAGTATTTCAGCGGCCTTAGGTAGCACTCAACGCGCTGGCGTGCTCTTCTTGGAGCTGTCCCCACAGCTTAGCGAAGACCCCCTCGCCAACCCCATGGTATATTTCAAGGCAGTACGAGAAGCTCTTAATCAGTGCCTACACTTGCAATAATCCTATTTCCCGGTCGACCGTTCCAAGCCTAGAAGTGGTTTCATAAATGCCACGGATGGCAATTATGAAACCACTTCTAGTGCGCAAACAATGCAAGACGGATATGTCCCTGCGGTTCCTAGTTCTATTGCAGTTACAAGCCGTTAGAATTGGCTATCCTATTGGTAACAGTCATTGCCATACCATTCCCAGCAAGTTGGTACATAAATTGCAATATATGCTAGCTATATCCTGTCTCAAAGTAGGGGTTAAAGTAGTTGTAAGGACTGGACTTCATGATAGCTGTAGTAGATCAGAAGGCTCAGGCGTTAACACTGGCTGCATATTGCATGCGAGCTGCCCTCCTTGGTCTTTTTATATGCCTGGAGATTCTTACCCCTGCCTCTCTGCGTGCCGACGTGTCCTTCCCTGTCTTTCCGGTCACCGGCAGTTTTAATGACGTATTGACTCAGGAACTTGCACGGTGGGGTTACACGTCTGAACGGAATCAAATTCTTCCCTTCCTGGATCAGGATGCTGCAACGCTCGTTTCGCAGGTCACCTGCTCCAATGCAGAACCTCCGGCACTCCCGCGCGATTTGCCGAATCACTACCTGACTTTTGCCATGTACATTTTGGCAACTCGCTATCAGATTGAACACAATTCCGCAGACTTTGCGAAAGCATCTGCTCTGTTTGAAAAATTTCGAACGTGCTTCTCGAACTATTGGAAATATCAATATCCCAACCCGCGCGGAGAACCAGGTAGCGAGTTTTACCTCAATAGCTCGGGGGTAGTCTATCCGAATGTGCACTGTCCCGACTTGCACCCAGAGTGCGGAATTTGGGATCCCTGGAGCAAATACGGAGACAATGATAGCGGCAAACTTGCAGTGGTAGCTCTCACCTTTGATCGCATCGCACAAGCCTATTCCCCAAGCCAACGGCAGATTGCCTTGGCGTTTTTGCGCAGCGCACTCGTAACGTACATGCAGGAAACAAGGGTTAGTTTATGGAACTACTCCTACTTCCGTCCGCAAGCATTAGCCATTTATGGCCGGATCCTGGAAGATCCTAAGCTTGTACACCTCGCCGGGTGGCTGCACAGCAAGATGCTACACGAAGAGTTCAGCTATGATGGCATGGGGTCTGAGGGGTACTCTTATGGTCATCAGCTGGCCGCTCGTATCGCACAGCCGATTTATTGCCGCTTTATTGACGGCTATACCGATCCCGTGGGCTACTCACATACTCCTTTTGAGGAGCCCTTCGATCAGTCCCGCTTTGATAACTATAATTGCAATGAAAAGTTTGGTGAAATTTCAGCCCGCATAAATGCCGCCCATTATGAAAACGGTTTTCCCAACCTCTCCTGGCCTGTTGTCCACGAAACGGCAGTTTATCCCTACTCCACCAACGAGTCCCAGGCTTCCGGCCCCACCCTCTTTGGTGGTTTTGGTCACGCGATCCTGGCCCTTGGCAGTGATGTAAACCAGACGCAGGTGCGCTTTCATTTTGCAGCCACACGTTCACATAACCACCATGCTGCAGGGCAATTTATGATATTTGCGCAAGGGGAAGAACTGGTTGGCGGCACGGGATATGACAGCGCTTATGATTCACAGCGTGTGTGGAATGCTTCTACCCTGAACCAAAATACTGTCGTCATCAATGGTCAGGAGCAGAGAAGCTCAGGCTACCAGTGGCGAGACAATTGGCCTTATATTCCAAGCGATTCAGATCATGCCGAGGTTAACAACTCTCTTGAAAATCAGGATAATTTCTTAGCCGGGTCTGCCCAAGGCAACGTTCACAATAACATTCTATTTTTCGATCCGGGACAAAGTCTGAACAACCAATTGCAGGTTATTGCGGTAGACTTAAAGGATGCCTACCGAGGTTCGGCCGACTCTTACTCTCGGCTATTGGCGCTGCGTTCCTTGCCTGGTGGGGGCAGCGGCGATTCATACATTCTCGATCTTTTTCGCGTCAAGGCCGCTGCCGGCATCGCTCAAAAATATCAGTACCTGCTACATGGCCGTTCCTACCCGACTCCCTATACCCTTGAGTTTCCGGGGTCGAGCATGATTTCCGCATCCGGGAGCATGGGGCGCCTCCAAATGAGAAGCTCGAAGGCCGGTTCGGAGTCGATTGTTTCAAATTTCAAGTATGGCACCAGCAGCGATTCTCCCGCACTGAGAACAGTCCTCGCAGGCTCGGTACAGGACACGGTTTATCGGGCGCAAGCGCCGGCCTCTGTTCTCAATAATTCAAGTTAAAATCCG
>CAZPBV010000031.1:0-15685 GCA_964584675.1 uncultured Bdellovibrionales bacterium | reverse complement strand
GCAATTTACCGTCACAACGTGATGCGGCTGAGGGCGCGGTGATAGAAGCCTACCGAGGCTACATCCGGTCCCTGCTGTGTCTTACAGACAACAGGGTTGGCGATACGATAGAACATCCGCCTGGAATTATTAGGTATGACGACCCTGATCCGTACTTAGTGGTAGCGGCTGACAAGGGTACCGCGCGTTTTAGCGACATAGCTAATCAAATAGCAGTCAAGGAATTCAATTTTTGGCTTGGGGACGCTTTTGCCTCAGGAGGCTCGAATGGGTACGATCATAAACGCTTTGCCGTAACAGCTCGAGGGGCCTGGGAGGCATCACGTTGCCACCTCAGACAGCTCGGTATTGATTATGAACAAACCACGTTCAGTGTGATTGGCATAGGAGACATGTCGGGCGATGTTTTTGGCAACGGGCTGTTACTTTCCCCTAATATGCAGCTCATTGCCGCATTCAACCATAAACATGTCTTTGTCGATCCGTCACCGGATGTAGCGGCAGCCTTTAGTGAGCGCCGCAGACTCTTTGACTTACCTCTCTCGCAATGGAGCGATTACAATCCATCGCTCATTAGCTCAGGTGGCGGAGTATTTTCCCGATTCCAAAAAGAGATCAAGCTCAGCGCCCAAATTCGACAAGCACTGGCAATTCCCAATGACACTCCGCACATGGTTACAGGGGAACAGCTTGTATCCTTAGTCTTACGAGCGCCATGCGATTTGCTTTGGAGCGGCGGTATTGGAACCTATGTCAAGGCTCGCGCAGAGTCAGATGCGGAAGTCGATGACGGAACCAACGATCGCGTGCGTGTGAATGCGGACGAAATCCGGGCTCGCGCGGTGGGGGAAGGCGGTAATCTTGGATTTACTCAACGCGCCCGCGTTGAATACGCCGAGAATGGGGGGCTGATTAACACTGATGCCATCGACAACTCCGGCGGGGTAGATTTATCTGATCATGAAGTGAACATTAAGATCCTTCTTCGTCGCATTGAGCAGGAAGGAAAACTGTCGCGAGAGGCTCGCAACCGACTTCTTGAAGACATCGCCCCGGAAGTTGTTGACTCGGTCCTCGCTCACAATTTTTCCCATACCGTCGCCCTCACATCTGCCGAACGTCGGTCCCGCAAAAAAATAGAGTATTTTCAGCTACTTCTACAGGACCTTTCTCGGCGAGGCTATCTCAATCGCGCACGCGAGTATTTACCTGATGATGAGCAGCTACTGGAGCGCGCCCAGCAAAAGGCGGGACTCTATCGACCGGAACTGGCGGTCTGTCTAGCCATGGTAAAGATGTGGGTCAAGGATCAGCTCCTTGCCCATCCAAGTTTATTGAAAAGACCTATTTTTGCTCAGTTGCTCTTGGACTACTTTCCGCCTCGCCTGGTTGAGAACTATGCCGCGGAAATTCGCGACCATGCGCTGGGAGAACACATTATTGCAACTCAGATCACCAACAAAATGATTGATACGGTAGGAATAAGCCATGTCCATCGTATGTGCGCGAACTACCTGGTGAACCCTCCCGTCGTGCTCTACGTCTTGGCGGTCATCATGAAGATTTTGCGCTTGGATGATCATCAAGGAGAAATTGCCAAGCTTGATACCCATTCTCAATTCCAGACCCTGCTGCATGTGAAACGCGAGTTATCGCGGTGCTTGCGGGAGGCGAGTAGTTGGTTCTTGAGTCACCATGGCGCGGCTCTGGACATTGACAATTTAGGAGAGGCGTACTCGCAACCACTCGAGGAGCTTCTTATGGGAGCGGGAACCTATATCACGGGAACCATGCGCGCTATTTATGACCAGCGTTATGCGGCATTTGCGCAGTATCCAATATCGGAGCGACTCAAACGCTTGGCATGCGCCTCTCGGCATGTTACCCAATTTCTGGAGATCGTATCCTGCTCGACGGTTTCAGGGAAATCTGTAGGACAGGTAGCGGATTTCTTTTCAATTATTTCCGACGAACTTGGCATCGACTCGTTTGCTCGCACGGAGGAACAGTTTGTTATCCGTTCCAAGTGGGAACACGAGGTGCGCATGAACGCGTATGAAGAAATTCGTCACGCCACCTCGCAGCTGGCAAAAATTTTACTGCAGGCCAACGTGAACGGAGAATCCCGGCTACGCCAGTATCTTCGACATGCTGAGAGTTACCAAGTGCTTCGAGAGACGGTCAAAGCTTTTCTAGCCGGACCACCCGATGTCGCTATCTTATCGGTTTTTGCGCGCCAAATCCGCCAGTTTCACGTTGAGGTGTAACCTGTGGGGCCTACTTCATGTATGAGGATCACTTCTCCAGCGAGTTCTTAAGAAAGGAATGCTGATCTCGAAATCGGGCATCAGCATAATAGAGAAAGCATAGTATTTCAGCCATGAGCCGATAAGACTCTGGGCTAATGCACGATCCTATAGATAATTTCGACAAGAGGCCTGCTAATTCGCTATTTTCATGAATAGGAACACCATGATCGTGGGCAATGGCAACCATGCGTTCGGCGATTGCGCCCACGCCGCTAGCGACAACCTTCGGAAGTTCTGCAGCGTCCTGGTATTCTAGCGCGACCGCTCGCTCCCGTCCAGCACCGTTGCTCATGCTCATGAAAATCGGCCCGCAGGAACTACTGTGGTTCTGTTGTAATTTGCTTTTTCGCTCTCCTTGACCTTGAGCAATTCTTTCGGGAGTCTCCATCCACCCGGTTTAGGCTGATCCTCTGCGCCAAATAGCAATTGATTGGATCGTTCATAGTCAAAGAGCGCATCGATAAAGCTAAGGTTAGCGCGCTGTTCATACTCGCGAACAAAATGATTGAGCGACCGGTTAGCATGCGCCATAGCTCGCCGCAAGTCTCGCTCAACCGGTCCCATGCTGTCTCCATTTTCAACAAAAATAGCGCGGAAGCGCTCGCATAGCTCTTCGGCTGAGGTGTCTTCATCCCAATCTGTCATTTCAATCACTCGATGGGCTCGCGTACGTTTCGATTCGCGCAAGACAATGAGCCGGGCCACAAATGCGGTGCGGCGGGCGCGCCTTAATGAGGCTTCTTGTTCGGGCGTTAATTCAATTTGAGTACTTTTTGGGCCCACCACAGCATGTGAGGTCTGTTCCATAATCCACTCCTAAGCACGCATGAATATCCAGGCAAAGGATCCTTGTTGCGGGATATAAGATCGTCATGACGACGACCTTTCTTGATGTCAGATTTCCAATGGTAGGTATTAACGGAGTTAATCATGGCTCTCTCGGGCCAACTACCTAAATATACATAATATTTTTACCTTGGTATTATTGAGCTTCATCGTAGGACAAGCCAAAATGGCCGGGAAAGCGCACATCTCTCAACTGGCGACAGGCTATTGATGTCTTCGCCTTTGGCGACTGACAATGTTAAGAATGAGACCACCATGTCCAATAGTGAAGAACTTCTACAGGAATTCTCCAAACGCCGTCTGGCTCTGCTTTTTGATGACACGGCCCCTACGCAACGATCTGTCTGGGTGCGGCCGGCGGAAAATTGTTCTCCGGCTGAGGTCAATGAAATTCTGGAACTACGAGGTAGCCTCTTGTGTGTTGCTGTTAGCTCTTCCCGCGCGCAGGGGTTTATGCTTTCCCCAATGGCTCGCCCTCGCTCGGGCTCCCTTCTCGACCGGTCGCTAGACCATGGCGATGAGTCCTACGGGTCGAACATGTGCGAGTCGGTGGAGGCACGAGAAGGGGTAACCACCGGCATTAGCGCTTTTGATCGCGCACTTACCATATCCATTCTTGGAGAACGCAATCCTACTCCCCGTAAGCTTGTTCGGCCTGGACACATTTTTCCAGTAGCTGCTCGTGATGGAGGAATTCTTGTCCGCCAGGCTCTAACGGAAGGGGCTCTCGATTTGGTGCGGCTGAGTGGTCATAGTGATGCCGCTGTATTTGTGGACTCACTTGGTCCCAATGGCGAATTTTTGCGTCCGGACGACCAAATCTCTATCTGCCACCAATTGGGTGCGCCGCGGCTGGCCCTAAGCACACTGACCCGACTCCGGCTCGTAAGCGAGAAGCTTATCTACCGTGTGGCAGAAGCAAGACTGCCCACCAGGCTGGCGGGAGACGTACATGCTGTAGTCTATAAATCTCATATTCACAGCGGCGAACATGTTGCTCTTATTAAGGGCCGTATTGACTCCACGGCTCCGACCCTGATTCGAGTCCAGCCAGAATTTACCTTTAGCGATGTATTCGGGGGAAACACGCCCCCGTCCCGTCGAAAGCTACTGAGCTGCTTGAAACTCATCGGTGAACAGGGAAGCGGCGTTTTGCTCTATCTCCGACGACCGGTCAGTGGTCAGTTACAGGCGCAGATTAGGTCATGGCACTCAACATACCACGAGAAGCCGGCGGTCATGATGAGGGAATATGGTCTCGGCGCGCAAATTTTGAGAGATCTCGGTGTTCGAAAGGCTCATGTTATAACAGATAGCACTAAAAATCTTGTTGGCTTGACTTCCTTCGGCATCGAAATCGTTGGCCAAACCACGGTTCCTTCCTGCCCTTTGCCGCAACTTTCAGAGGATGATAACTTTCCTGCATTTTCTTCGATAGAGTAACGATGACTACCATTACATTCGCTGATGTAGCCCAGGAGTCGCTCTTCTTTTTGAGGGAGAACCCATCAGATTCTGTCGTGCTTGCCCTGATTGATACACCGTGGGTGCAGCGTCTCAGGGATATCAGCCAGACCGCCAATACACGCCTGGTCTATATGTTCTCCGAGCATTCCCGATTTGGGCATAGCGTCGGTGTGGCTTATTTGGCCAAGGCAGTGCTTGAGAAGCTTAAATCACAATCAAAAGAGTCAGTAGAAGAGTACCATACGGCTGTCTGCGCGGCTGCTATACTTCACGATATTGGGCATCTGGCGCCCGGTTCCCACACTGCCTATCGCACATGGTATCCCAACCGGCCCGATGAACATGAGGATCTCTCTATCCGTATCATAGAGAGCGACCCCGATATCCAACGCATTCTGCAAGCCGCTGGGCACAAGATCCCTGAGCTTGTAGTTCGCATCCTGCGTGAGGACGACTCTTTGCCACCTTGGACGTGGGAGATTGTTTCTGGCGGGGGATGGAATGTCGACAGGGGCAATTGGTGTATCGTAGACAGTGTCATGGCCGGGGTAAGCTATGGAAAGTATAATATTGCGGCCCTCACCGACTCGATGGCTATTACCGCCGATGGCCACCTGGCCCTGCGTGAGAATCGTCTCGATGCTATGATGCATTTTGCGGTTTCACGTCATGCTCTCTATCGCCAGCTCTATCAGCACCGCGTGCTTCTTGCCACCGACACTATTAATAGGGCAATCGCAGCCCGAGCGCGAGTTCTGATTTCCTCCTTAGGCTATTGTGATTCCCACATGCAGTCCGTTTTACGTTCACATTCGCCTCGTGAGCTGGATTTGCCTACGGTCTTTGCCATGAGAGAATATTGGTGGCGATATCACCTTGCAATGTGGTGTCATGAGACCGATGCAATACTAGCCGATCTGTGCGGTCGGCTATTGAATCGACGTTTATTTAAGACCGTACGAGTTCACGAGGATGAATGTATTGATAACCTCGTTGAACAGGCTCGCCAGGCTAGCCATGCCTGCGGCTATGACCCTGATTACTATGTCCACGTCATCTGCAACACTGAGACCTTGACGGGAGAGTCACAGCAATCTATGTCGGTACTTATGGATGATGGACGTGTGTGCCAACTAAGCGAAGCCGATCCGCTCTTTGGCTCGCTCGTAAGGGAGTCCGGCTCCTCGATGCGACGCTGGATTGCTATGCCCCAAGAAGTTAAGACGCGTATGGGGCGGCCTCGTTAACGGTAGCATGCTGAGGAAATTATCGATTATGCACAATGATGGTGAACACCCAATAAATTCTGGAAACAGTACCGCGGGAAATGCTACTCGTCTTGAATCGCTGGAGAGCGGCGTATGGGCGCTTTCGCTCGGTCTGCCCGAGGAACGTGTTGTAACTCTAACGGTTGAGCGCATGGAGTCGCTACGCGAGCACATTGAACAAGCAAGAAAAGAGAAACCTCCTGGTCTCATTCTAAAAGGTCCTCATGCCGACATGTTTACAGCGGGCGCCGATATTAATCTTATTCAGGCGGTTGATAACGCCGCTTCTGCGGAAAAGCTTGCTCGAAGCGGACAAGCTCTCTTTGATGAAATAGAACGCCTTCCGTTTCCCACGGTTGCTGCCATCAGCGGTCCGTGTGTGGGGGGCGGTTGTGAAATGGTATTAGCTTGTACTCATCGCATTATGAGCGACCATTCAAGTTCTGTGATCGGCTTGCCGGAAGTAAAGCTGGGAATTCTTCCGGGCTTTGGGGGGACACAACGACTTCCTCGCCTCGTGGGGCTTCCAAAAGCGCTCGATATCATTTTAGCTGGTAGGACGCTCCGTCCCGCTCAGGCATTGGCGTGTAATTTGGTGCAAGAGGTCGCTTCTTATTCACAACTTTGCAAACGCGCAGAACAAGTTATTTTAGGTTCTAGGAGGCTCTCCCCGCCTTCTCTCCCTCTACTCCCCCGATTACTCACCTATACGGGCATTGGAAGATCCGTGGTCAAGCGCAAAGCCTTGCAAACCATCGCAAGAGAAACTCGGGGATTCTACCCCGCACCTAAGGCCGCCCTCGAATGTGCCTTGCTGGGCCTCGAACAGGGATTGCAGACCGGCCTGCAGTTCGAGGCCAAGGAACTGGGAAGACTGATCGTTACCCCCGAAAGTAAAGCGCTCGTTCGAATATTTTTTCTTACCGAGCAATCCAAGGCCATTGGCAAATCCGCTCGCCGAGATGTTGAACACGTCCACGCCGTTGTCATCGGCGCCGGGGTCATGGGCGCAGGCATTGCCGGCACGTTGGCTCGGCACGAGTGCGGTGTCATTCTTAAAGATACAACACAGGATGCAGTCGCAAGGGGTATGGCGCATGTGTCGTCGATGCTCGCCAAAATTCGTCATCTGAGTGAGACAGACAAGAGTTTTATCCTTAATCGTATTGAGACTACCACCACCGATTCTCCCAATGTTGGAAACGCCACCATAGCGATCGAGGCTATTTTTGAAGATATCGAAGTCAAGAAGCGCGTTCTTTCCGAATTGGCAAATCACATTCCTCCCGACGCCATCATTGCTACCAACACTTCATCACTGTCCATTACGGCCATTGCTTCAGGTCTTGATCATCCCGAGCGTGTAGTGGGGATGCACTTCTTCAATCCGGTCGAAAAGATGCCTCTCATTGAAATCGTGATGGGCCAAAAGACCTCCAACAAGACCATTGCCGTTATTGCGGCGCTGACAACGAAGCTCGGGAAATTTCCTATTGTAGTTCGGGATGTGCCTGGATTCTTGGTGAATAGAATCCTGTGCCCATACATTTCCGAGGCTGCCTTCATGCTTCAGGAAGGTTTTTCGATTCAAGATATCGACGCAGCGGCTCTTGCCTTCGGCATGCCGATGGGCCCCATTCGCTTGCTCGACGAGGTCGGTCTGGATGTTGCAGCACATGTATCGGATATTATGGTAGCAGGTTACGGCGAGCGCATGCAGGGACCGCGGTTTGCTCAGACCTTGGTCGGTTTGAAGAGATTCGGCAGAAAGTCACGCTCGGGATTTTATAATCATACAGGCAAAGTTTCGCGGCCGGCCAACGATATTTCCTCGGTACTTGGCATTGGACATGCGGGAACTAGGCGAGCAACTTCGTCTTCTCTGGGAATGAGACTCGTGCTCCGACTTGTTGACGAGGCGGTGCGATGCCTGGATGAGGGTGTGGCCGGCGACCCAGGGCCGGAAGCAGCTCACCAGATCGACTTAGGGACAGTTATGGGAATGGGTTTCCCCCCATTTCGCGGCGGAGTTCTTCACTATGCCGATAGTCTTGGCGCTCGACACATTTTCGATGAGATGAAAAAGCTTGAATCCGTCCATGGTAATCGATTTTCACCGGCCCAAGGGATAGTGAGCAGAGCCCAAACTGGAAAGTTGTTTTGCCGAAGGTGAGACTCCTTGCAAGCTTCAACTTTCACCCTTCGAGCGGGTGTACGCGTCTGCGTTCAAGCTACTGCGGGCTTAGCGGCACTAATAGCTGTAAAAGACACCAAAGTCTGGGTGGTAGCCCCCCGCGGTAATAGCACAACAGGCTACGCTGCTTCCTTAGTTTTCGATTTCAGCTCGCGCTTTTCCTGCTCTACTTGGGTTTCCCAGCGCCATTTCTTCTCTAACCGTTCAAGCGCGCCGCCGTATGCCTGCTCCACTTGATCAATAACTTGGGCCATTACAAACTGAGCATCTTCGTCAAAATGAGCCGGCCGCGGCAGAATAGAGAGGATACAAAAAGTTATGTCCTTTTCATGCACAAGATATTTTGCCGCCCGCGAGAATGCCGTCGCCACCTCGATGATCTTAAAGGGATAGTAGTGTTCAATAGCCGCAATAAAGCTTGGCTCCAACTCCCTCACCACACGAAATACAAGCTCAGGAAAAATCTCGCCGGGGTAATTTGCAAGACCATATGCCCAGCCTTCCATCTCAATCTGGAAAACTTCGTCATACTTGTCTTTAACGCCTATCATAGACACTCAATACATTCCCCCTACCCAGCTCCTCTTATCACACCAAACAGGAAAGCCCTCAATTACTTAATCACGTCGTCCCCGCCATCTGCTTCAGGACTGCCAAACAATTGCGTAATAGCCAACTTCCCGCGCTCTTTAGTATCCTCCTCAATTTCCTCGGACTTTTCAACCTGGCGCACCAAATTACCCTCTCCAGATTGTTTATTCCCGGCGTTTCTGGATAACGTTTCCCCCTGATTCTTATTTTCTGCCAATAACTGGTCAAGAATATCAAGTTCTCCCAAGAGATAGTCTATCCAATTTTCGAATCGACGCTTGCGGCGCTTGGCTACATTCCAGCGCATTCTCAGTTCAACGAGAGCAGGGTCGTCCCCGCGACATTCACGGGTAGCCTTTTGAACAGATTCACCAATCTTCTCGCTACCATCCTTAAAGACCGCATCGAGTTGCTCATAGGCGACTATAGCTGCCTCAATCAACTGACGGGATGGATTTCCCGGTAACAATTCATGACGATCGAAATTAGCCAGGACCTCAAAATCATTCTTGTTTCTTAAGAACGCAACAAAGTGAACTCCCTGGGGAGACTCAACCATGAGAAGTTCAGTGGCGCTCTCGCCACTGAGGGTGGCCGGCATGCGGGCAACAACATCAAGCTCGTTGAGCGCGCCATCATCGAGCGAAACCCAAACCTCCTTGAGTTTCTCCTGAAATGTAAGAATGGCCTCGGGACCAACCACTGTTGCAAGGGCAACGGGCCCCGCCTGCATACTTGCAAGCCCCTGGACGACTCCCGACGCAACAGCACCGGGATCGGCAATGTCCATATCAGATTGAGGGTCAGCACCTTCAGCAATCCCAAAACGCTTATTGGCAACGTCGGTTTCACGAGACGTATCTCCTCTTACGGTCGGCGTTGGGATGGCTTCCTTTTCAGCATTTGGCCTCGTTCTAGGAACCTTCTCCTGGATAGACCATGCCGTGTTGTGATCCAGCCGTTCTTCCTCGGTGCTGGCGGCAGCGCCGGTGCGCGAACGCCCGCTTTGCTGAGTCTGCACTCGACGTAAATTAATCTGTTCCATGCGTTCGTGTTCGAGAGATTCGCCACTACCGTGTTCGTGATGAGCGCCATGATGCTTTTCGACAGGCGTCTTGACTCGATGGTTTCTGACCTGGCGCTCACGCTCTATACGCTGGGTTGTCTCGACTCGACCGCTTTCGACATGTTTTTTGCCGAGAACAGATCTAAGCCCATCATCGACCACTCGCTCTAAATTTTGGTGTGAGCGCTCTTTAGAAACTATGGCGGCGGCTTCCTTGCCGATAATTTGAAGCCCCGCCTTCTGGTCTGACTTGACCTCCGACGCACGGGAAGCGCCTGAATTTTTCGATTGAATTTCGTTTGACGCCGACATAACTCCTCAGGTCACCTGCTTTTGCATAAGGCAGAGACCGCCCTTGTAGACTTAGTACCTGAGAGGGTTATGAAACCTTTTCGACCCCATGCCGCATTGTAGGGCAATACCGTAGCACCAACTGTTGAAACATCCAAAGAAATCCAATACCTTACAGATGGAAGAGACAACTATTGGCCTGTCTAAAGTCCGAGAGAGGGGATTTCATGCGCGAAAAACTCGTTCACCTTATTGCAGACTCTACTAAACTGCCGTTTGAGCAGGTCACTAAACTACTCTCTTATGCAAAAGACTCTCAGCATGGGGACCTGTCGTTTCCCTGTTTTGTTCTCGCAAAAAGTTGGTCACTACCTCCCGCAGATTGCGCGACCCGTTTGGCATCGGCCCTTACACTTCCGGATGAAATTGATCATGCGATGGCCGTAGGCCCCTATCTCAACTTTTTTTTAAGGCGCGATTGGCTGGCCCAAACAACTATCTCCCACATCTTGCAGCCTGGTGAACAATCTCAGTCCACCTCTCAACAACAAGAAACAATAGTCATCGAATATTCGAGCCCAAACATTGCCAAACCCTTTCATATCGGCCACTTGCGAACCACCCTGATTGGACATTCTCTTGACCGCATATACCGGTACCTGGGTTATCATGTCATTAGCGTCAATCATCTCGGTGACTGGGGCACTCAGTTCGGCTTTGTTTGGGCCGGCTGTACGCTGTGGGGAAGCAACCAAGACGCCTCCATTTTTGATCTCGTCAACTTGTACATTCGAGCCACCACTCTGCGCAAGCAGCAAGAGGAGGGAACAGTCCCTCCGGACGATAGCGACAAGCCCAATATCAATGACATGGCGAGAGCTTATTTTCTGCGCTTGGAACAGAATGATCCGGAAGCAGTAAAATTCTGGGAATGGGTCCTCGATATCTCGATGTCGTACCTAAGAAAACTCTATCAAAGACTTGGCATTCATTTTGACTATTTTACGGGAGAGTCGTTTTATCGCAATAAACTCACGGCTATTGAACAACTGTTACGCGACAGCGGCATTCTTGAAGATTCGCGAGGGGCTTTGGGAGTAGATTTGGGCAAGAAACTAGGCTTTGTGCGTATCTTCGCCGAGGACGGACGCTCACTATACATCACTCGTGACATCGCTCAGGTCGACTACCGCTACCATACCTTTCACCCTCAAAAAATTCTAATTGTGGTGGGAGCTCCGCAAACCCTTCATTTTCAGCAATTGATCGGCGTTTTGGATAAAATGAAACATCCGGCCGCCAATTGCGTGGTGCATGTATCATACGGCAACGTTCCGGGAATCAGCACGCGCGCAAGCACCGGGAGCGGGGATCGCATCTGGCTCAATGCCTTGATTGATGAAGCTCATGAACGAGCGCTGGGGGCATACCGTACTCAAGTTGACAAACGTCCCGAGGGGCTTGACGAGGAACAGGTGGCTGAAGCGGTTGGGCTTGGCGCGATCTGTTTTAACTACCTTTCACGCACCAACACCAAGGAATTTCATTTTTCATGGGAGGAGGCGCTCAATTTTCAGGGAGATACCGGTCCATACATCCAATACGCCCTCGCCCGGATTAATGGCATCGAAGCCAAGGCCATTGAGAGCGGTCTCAAGATCACTCATGACTTCGATGCGAAACTGCTTATTCAAGATGAGGCATATCAATTGGTCGCATTGCTGGGAAAATTCGATGAGGTGGTTAGGCGCGCAGCCTCTGAGTACGAGCCGTACCATGTGGCGCTTTACGTCTTGCAGGTCGCCCGAGCAGTTTCTCTTGCCTATCGATCGCTACGGGTAGTTGGGGAGGATCGGCCTGTGGCCAATGCCCGATTGGCTTTGTTCCGCGCCGCCCGCCAGGTAATTACCGCCGGGCTCGCTCTCATCGGGGTTCCCCCGGTTGATCGCATGTAAGAAGTCAAGAATTTGCCCGGCTCATTGCAACGAATCTCAAGTAGGTTTAATGTGTGGGTGAAATTAACGGGGTGTAGCTCAGCCTGGCTAGAGCGCACGGTTCGGGACCGTGAGGCCGAAGGTTCAAATCCTTTCACCCCGATTTATTTCTGAAGGTGGACTGCTGTACACTCAAGTCTACGAGCGTAGTTAATTCTGTTCATTGAGAAGTAAGAGTAGTTTTGCATGTTTCACGGGCGAGATGATGGCGGCGCGTCGACATGTCGAACAGGTGCTCAACCTGAGAATGGCAGTGTTAGCCGTTCATCCCCCACCAACGGTTCGCTTGTCCGTTCTACACCAGAGACAAGGCAAGATACCCACCCCGTCGTTTTCCTTCTTTATCGCAGTAATGAACTCTTACGCACTTTTTTGTGTCATGATTTTGAGCAAAGGCTTAGGCAGGCGGGTTATGTGGTTCGACTACAGGCGTTTCCTACCACTGCTTCGGATGCTCAAATTAGGGGCGAATTACGGGGACCAGCCAATTGGGATTTTGATAAATCAGGCGGAGTAATCGTCATTACCGACTATACGGTCCGCGAAGCCTGGGCGAAACGGTTTCAAGAACGCTTTCCAAAACTGTGTGCGCGCCTGCATGTGGTCTTCGGCGGTTCTTTTGACGGAACCTTCGCTGATGTCTATGTCAACGCCGTTAGACGCCACTTTGGATTGCCGCCTGCTCCCTCTGAGCGTCCCCCGTCGGGCCTCAATCCACGGGACACGGTTGAATATTATATTAACTTTACTCAGTCGTACGGTGAAGCGGTGTCCCAAGTCCTGAGGGTCGCGCTGGAAAAAGCTCAAGAAAATAACCGCTACCCGCCAAAAATTTTTCTCGTTCGTCATAAGCTACCCCAGCATGCGCCATTTAAAAATCTCTATCTCTTCGCTCAGGCCATGATTTCAAAGGAGGAAATGGGTGCTTTTGCTTCGCAAGCCGCCGACATTAAGTCTCCCGGTCATTGGCTCAACTCCGGCCATGTTCCTGACGACCTTTTGTCGGCAATTAACAAGAAGTTTGGCGGAATGATTAGGCAGCCAATTGAATATATGAAAGATTGGATTTGCCAAGCTGGATTTGATAGTCAAAATATTATTGTCCCTGAAGATTATGATCAACTTATCAAGCTCATTAGTGACAACCAACTCTCTTGGGTGATGACCGATCGTCATGTTGGGGATAGCACGGAAAGATTTCACGCCGCCCTTCGGGAACTCGGGGTCAGCTCCTCAAAGCACCTTCATTATTCTGACGCCCTGTTTCGGTCCTCGCGATCAGTTGTAATAAATGGCCCGTTAGAAAATTTCATGACCGATTTATCATCCTATGGAATTTTTGATATTGGCTTCGGTGTCGCTGAGCGGAGCGCATTACTCGATGCCTTTATGCGGGTGCTTCTTCCAAAACTTGAGGACTCGCGGGAAACGCTGGCCACAAGAATGTGAGGAATACCGAGCTAATAGAAAGCCTGGTTTGAAATGCCCCTCCGGGAACCTTCGAACAGTTTCAAGGCCCTCCGGTATATTAAGAGCTGCAAATGCAGGCTAATGTAAATGAACTCCATCTGTTCGGCCATGATCGGTTTTCTGGTCAAATCGGAGATCTTCTCTACGAAGCTGTTCCAACAATCGATAGCCAATGGCATTGGCTTGAATCGCGGTGATAGCTCGCCCACTGCGGGCTGCCTCGCGTATTTTACGTTGAATTTTCGCCCGCGTGCGAGTCGCAAATTGTGCATGCTGTTCTTCATGCCTGTCGATTGCCGCTCGGTACCTTTCCCACGCAGCGAAGTCGTCTGCATTAAGAACAGTGTCAGCGCTAAGGGCGGGGATTCGTATTTCTATAGTTGCGTAGGCCTTGGTCTCCTTCAACAAGAGCTGCCCACTGTCGGACGTCGGCCACTCCCAACGAATGTGCCAGGAGGTATACGCATCCCGTCTTATCCCATACTGATCCACGGGTCCCTGTGTGCCAATAACCCGCTTGATCTCCGTGAGAGTGTTTCCCTCTATCTCATAGAATTTACGTTGTATCGATACCCGGCTATCTGTCCTGAGATAGTCAAGAGAATAGAGACCGGAGGGCATGGCTCCGGCGGCACAAAGCGAAGAAAGGATGGCAAGCGCGCCCCCGTACCACCGCCACCTTGCCATAGGTCACTGAACGAGAAACTCGGTAAAGTAGATATTTACTACCGGTCCCTCGGGCAAACCGATAGCTTCATTGACAGCGTCTATGAGTTCTTCTTTGAGCTTCTCCTTTCCTTCAGGAATCAAAATTTCAGGCGCTTTTTTCGATGAAAGCACGCGAATAATAGCATCACGAATCATCGGCTCACGTGGCGCCACTTCGGGAGGCAGGGGTCCGGGACCGGCGGCTTCGCCACCACCACCGCTCCCTCCACCTCCATGACCTCCCCCGCCGTGTTCGCCACCGGCCGCATGCAATAGGCTTGGATCATATTCAACGAGTATGGCGACCTTTAGAAACGATGTATTTTCTGAAAGATTAACAATAAACGGATCCATCTTGGCAAGGAGCAAATGGACTTCTTCATGGTGCTCCTCTTCTGCCTGCTCCCCCTCACCCTCGGCCTTCTTCCCGCCGAGAAGCATAAACGAAGCCCCGCCGAGAACAAGCACCAAGACAACGACCGCAATGATGACGATCAATTTTTTCTTGCCCTTCTTGGGAGCCTCTTCTGCCCCGGCCTCTCCTTCTTTCTTCTCTTCCGACATAATTTTCCCTACCTATCTCGTCTTTCGGCAGAGCCGACAGAAAGGTAGAGCGATATTTCCTACAGCAAACATACGGTCGAAAATTCAATAGTTTCCGCTGCCTAACCAGGTAACAATCTGCTCATCGCCATTCCGATAAGAAGCGTTGCGGCTATTTCCACGCGGTACTGACGTGGCCCGAGCCAAACAGGCAGAAATCCGGCACTTCCAAAATTCGATACTTCATACTCGCTCCAGCCGGCTTCAGGACCAAGCGCCAATGTCATGCCGGCTAGGGGAAAACCCATTTTCCATTGTTCCTCGTACGAGTGACTTTGATAAAAAGTATGCGCAAAAAATGCTGCATGACCGCTCGGGGGTTTCTTCAATTCGGCCAAGACACTCTTTAAGGTTGAATAGACTTTTACTTTAGGAAAAACACAATCACCGGACTGCTCCAAACCTAATATCAGCTCGGACTGAATATTTTCACCATCGAGTGATTTCGACTGCTGATATCCAGGAACAATTCTGTCACTTGCAAAAAAGAAAAGTGAAACAAGACCGGTTGACGAGGCAAGATGAAGCAGCTTTTTCACCGTCTGGGGCCTGGGAACGGCGCACAGGAGCTGAATAGGAACCCTCGGAAGCGGCGATGCCTCCAAGCGCACGGAAATGTTAATGCTCTCACTTGTTATCGATTCAACTTTTCCATGACCTATTCCCCTATCGAGAACGGCTATCGCAATAGTAATACCGGCCGAAAGCGAATGCCTCGCCATAGCCGCTTGAGCACGTTTTCCTATTAGGCATGCTCGCGTTGATGACTCCAACTCGTCAGGAAAAATGAGCAAGCAATTCATTTTACCGGCAAATACTTAGGAGGGACAGTCAACAGGACATGTCTCCGGGGTCTCAGGGCAAGGGCAACCTTCAGC
>CAZPBV010000030.1:0-15724 GCA_964584675.1 uncultured Bdellovibrionales bacterium | reverse complement strand
ATTCGAGATCAGTAAGGTTATTCCAATTGTCGGCGAGATGCAGGCCCGCTTGCAAGTCACCGACACAATTTCGCAGCACGTAAAGAAACAATTCGAAAGTGTTCAAAGCGCCCTCGATGCCGCCTCCTCGTCAAGGGCCTCTCGCGATGAGCGGACACCGCCTACTGAATTTCGTCGCTTGCCCCCAATCCGGGATCCTTTACCCACCGCGGACGTAGCTCAACGGGGGCCGCTTGATGTGGCAGTTATCAGCACCATGGAGAACAATGAGAAAACAACCATCACGGCAGAAGCTCCCGATAACCTCGCTGTCGCAGCTTATCTAAGGCAACTGCAAGAAACCTATCACTACGTAAACCTTCTTGAGTCCCGCAAACTACCCAACGGGAAGAGCCGATTTGTTGTTGAAGCAACGCACTAACGTTTAAACATTTTTGATTTCGCCACTATCCCAATCGCAGAGAGTGAACTCAGCGGCATCAAGAGTGCTGCGATCACCGGGTTAATGTATCCAAGGACGGCGGCGGCGGCACCAAAGATATTATAACCTACCGATATCCACAAAGCGCGGCGAATAGCGCACATCGTTTCACAAGCTCCCTGGTAGGCGGCAAATACATTCTCCGGGCACTGGCGCATAATAAACATGTCTGCCACCTCCATGTTGGCGTTCATGGCGCTCCGCACACCAATTCCCACCGATGCAGCGCAAAGAGCTTCAGCATCGTTAACACCGTCCCCAACCATAGCCGTGTCATTGCCGGAATGTCGAATTTTTAGCACTTTGTCTTCCGGACTCAGCGCCGCTCCGACCCGCTCACTTGAGATACCAACCTCCTTTGCCACAACCGCCACGGTCTCAAGCGCATCACCCGAAAGGATATGACATCTCACCCCACGAGCTTCAAATGCCTCAACGACGGCCCGCGACTGAGATCGAATAGTATCACGCAATCCAAAAAACCCGATGATTTGGCCGTCGCATGAAAGCCCGACAATAGATAAGCGTTCAAGCTTCCACTCATCGAGAATTGCTTGCTCGGTATCTCCTATCAGAACGTCTTCAGATTTAAGCCATTGCACCGACCCCAGCCGCCAGTTGCCACGAACAACTGAATGCCCAACAACGCCACGGCCGGCAACATGGACCACGTCGGAGAACCCCATTCTCTTCTCTTCCAGCTCGTCGTTCATGGACGAGGCAAGTGCGCGATGAATGGCCTCAGACAATGGGTGGGATATACCGGCTGCCGATAGTTTCCATGCTGCACTTGGAGCAAGGTCATGCAGCTTGAAAAAGTGGCTCCTCACGAGCTGTGGCTTACCTTCCGTGAGCGTTCCGGTCTTGTCAAAATATATTGATCGTATCGCCGCCAGCCGCTCCAAGGCATCTTCGGTGCGAACGAGAATCCCCTGACAGGCGGCGCGCGCACCGGCCAATGTAAATGCAAGCGGCGTCGCTATGGCGAGAGCGCAAGGACAGGTGACGATGAGTAACGTAATACCGTACCGAATCCCCAACTCATAGCCCTGGCTTTCACCCCACCAAACTGCCGTTGCCACAGCCAACAGCAACACAGCCCAGACAAAGTACTGGCTAATCTTCTCGGCAAATGAAACAAACTTTGGCTTTGACAATGAGCTCAATGATCTTTCGAGCAAGCGGCCGATTCTAGTATCGGAGCCGCAGGCCGTTACCTCCATTTCGACGACGCTTTCTCGATTGAGAACACCGGCCTGAATAGGCTCACCTAATCCACGGCAAAGCGGGGCAGATTCTCCAGTAATCGTAGAATAGTCAAACGTACTACGTCCCGCCACAATGACACCATCTGCTGGAACACGCTCCAGGGGTTGAATGAGCACGCGCTGACCCACCTGGAGTGCCTCTAACGGCATCTCTCGTGTGCCACCATGACCATCCCTGATCCGAACCCGCTCGGGAAGAAGCGCCCAAGATTCACTCACTAGCTGCTGGGCACGACGGACTGCCCGTAACTGCACCCAGCGGGCTAAAATCAGGAGGAAAGTGAGAAGAGCGGCCGAGTCGTAATACACATCAAGTGAGCCGCGCAAAGTGTTCCAAACACTCACCACAAACGCGGCTATGATGGCAATGGAAATGGTGAGATCAATATGCAACCGCCCCTGGCGCAGAGCCCCTACCGAAGCCCGATAAAAAGGCTGGGCTGAATACCCGACCGCCGGAATAGTCAGCGCAAGACTCGCCCATCGCAGATAGTCTGCATACTGCGCCTCTATGCCTGTCCATATTCCTTGCCAGAGCGAAACAGCCAGCATCATAGCGTTAGCTGCACAGAACCCTGCAACTCCCAGACGAACCAAGAGCCGACGATCATCGTGTGCTTGCGCCGCTTTTCTACTCGAATCACTAACAGCGTGTGGAATGTATCCAAGCGAATCGAGCACCTGTGCAATGTTTGAGAGAACAACCAGATCTTTGCGAAAACAGATAATAATCTCCGCCTGCACAAACCTTACGCGACAGGAAACAACGCCGGGAATAATCTCAGGGAGCTTTTCAAGAAGCCAAATACAGCCCGCGCAGTGAATCCCCTCTAACAAAAACGTAACAACCTGAACATCGCCATCTTTATGCACATGACGAGCGTAGTACTCGGGAGCATCAAAATATGCGTAAGACTCCTTTCTGGGAACCGCGACCTGGCCGGCTCGCCGCACATCGCGATAGTGGTAGAACTCGGCCAGCCCGAGCCCATGAATGGTCTGAAAGATGTATTCACATCCACTACAGCAAAAGTCAGAAGACCCGGAAGGCACTGGCAATCCACAGTGTTTGCAACCCGGGGACGAATGAGCATCTCCAATATCCTTGTTTGCCAAAGCGACTTCCCTCATTCTAAAATTCTCGATACCAATGGTAACATCTCCCGAAATGCCGATCCTCGCGATTCTCTTCGCCAGTCTTGTGGGCAGTCCTCACTGCGCCGGCATGTGCGGAGGATTTGTTGCATTGTATTCATGTAAGCCACCAAAATCTACGGATTCGGAACCACCACTGCATCGAGCGCTTCCCCATTTCGCCTATCATGGCGGCCGCCTTATGACTTATACCTTACTTGGGGCAATAGCAGGTTATATCGGTTCTCGCATTGACAATGTCGGTGTCATCATTGGCATGCAGCGGCTTTCGTCTCTCGTAGTTGGCGTCATCCTCATTTTATGGGGAACATCGAGGTTATTCCCAAACACTTTTGGGCGCATAAAGCTGGGAGCGTGGTTTCATAAAGCACACCTCCCCTTTCGCTTAATCATTAGTAAGCAGCGTCACCTCAGTCATTCTTCTTTTGCCTTGCTTCTTGGCGCGTCCTCCACGTTACTTCCGTGCGGTTGGCTCTATATGTTTGTTACTGCATCTACTGCCAGCGGTTCGTGGGCCCAAGGCGCTATCGTCATGGCGGTATTTTGGCTTGGCACTGTTCCTATTCTGAGCGGGCTTGCCTTGCTGGCTGGATTTGTCTCAGAACCTGCAATGCGCGTTATGCCCCGTTTATCTGCGGTACTCGTCATATTGGCTGGAATATTCTCTTTGGGCGGCCATTTGGATCTTTTACCCTCTTCATTGCATCAGCATAATCACCATATGACGCATTAATTTTTTGAGGCGTTATAGAGTGTTAATTTTGAAATATTTGATCAAGATATTTTCGGTTCGGAGGACCTTCGGACATTTTCAATATATTCCCGAATAGAACAAGAAACCGCATTCCGTGCAGTGACAATACAAGTTAATCTCGCTATACAATGTCATGGATCTCGTGAGCTTGGATAAGCCTCACGCGATTGCGGTTCAAGCACAATCTTTCAGATACATAGATACTGTTTTTGTCTAGCACTGTTTTTTGGTTACATCATGGCATCACAAGAACATCACGGCGCTTTAGAACACTTTTCTTACGACGACGCTATTGTTCGTAAGTTTGTCCTGGCAACCATTATTTGGGGCTTTGTTGGCATGCTGGTAGGCGTCATCATCGCCTCTCAACTTGCCTATTGGCCCCTTAATCTTGGGTTACCGTGGCTCACATTTGGAAGATTGCGACCGCTGCATACAAATGCGGTCATTTTTGCATTTGGCGGCAACGCCATTTTTGCCGGCGCTTACTTCTCCACCCAGCGTCTTCTCAAAGCGCGCATGTTTAGCGATTTTCTGAGCAAGTTTCATTTCTGGGGCTGGCAACTCATTATCGTTTCTGCCGCGCTGACCCTGCCTCTGGGTATCACGGTCAGCAAAGAGTATGCCGAGCTTGAGTGGCCGATTGATATCGCCATTGCTGTGGTTTGGATCGCTTTCGGCATTAACCTCTTTGGAACTATAGCCAAACGGCGGGAAAAGCATATTTACGTAGCAATATGGTTCTACATTGCAACGGTCGTCACCATCGCTCTACTACATGTCGTTAACTCACTCGCTATTCCGGTGTCGCTCTTCAAAAGCTATTCGGTTTTCGCCGGGGTGCAAGATGCTCTTGTCCAGTGGTGGTACGGGCATAATGCCGTAGCGTTCTTTTTGACTACTCCATTCCTCGGCCTGATGTACTACTTCATGCCAAAAGCGGCAGAACGGCCTATTTATTCGTATCGTCTCTCGATTGTACATTTTTGGTCCCTGATTTTTCTCTATATTTGGGCTGGCCCTCATCACTTGCTTTACACCTCGTTACCCGACTGGGCGCAGACCATGGGGATGGTATTTTCTGTCATGCTTATTGCTCCAAGCTGGGGAGGTATGATTAACGGACTCCTTACCCTGAGAGGAGCCTGGGACAAACTGCGCACGGATGTCATCCTCAAGTTCCTTGTTGTCGGTATAACTTTTTACGGCATGTCCACCTTCGAAGGTCCCATGATGTCGGTGAAAGCTGTCAATGCGCTTTCTCACTATACGGATTGGACTATTGGGCATGCTCACAGCGGAGCTCTCGGCTGGAACGGATTCATTGCGTTCGGCATGATCTATTATTTGATTCCCCGGCTTTGGAAAGTGCCGGTCTTTAGCCAGAAGCTCATGAGCGCTCATTTTTGGCTCGGGACTATTGGAATTGTACTTTATGTCACCTCCCTGTGGACAGCAGGTGTCACCCAGGGACTGATGTGGAGGGCTCTTACCCCCGAAGGCGCCCTCAAGTACCCCGAGTTCACCGAGACGGTGGTCAAGCTCATACCGTTTTATTGGATTCGGTTAGGCGGCGGTTTGATGTACATCACCGGAGTGGTCCTAATGCTTTACAATGTATTCAAGACCATTGCGATTGCCAAAAGCCAGGGTGCAGATCTAAGCGATGTACGTGTTTCCGCTTACGCGCTCAAGCCTTCGCATGATGACGCTGCGCATCTTCCTCAAGGGCGCGGGTGGCACTACTTGCTCGAGGGCCGGGCGCTGCAGTTTAGCGTTCTCGCCTTTGTTGCGGTAATTATCGGTGGAATCGTTGAAATCGTGCCGCTCATTGCCATAGAGAGCAACGTCCCCACCTTGTCTCAAGTTAAGCCCTATACCGCCCTTGAGCTGGAAGGGCGGGATATTTACATTCGGGAGGGATGTTACACATGTCACTCTCAGATGGTTCGTCCTCTGCCTGAAGAGATCTTGCGGTATGGACAAGATTCAAAATCAGGGGAATTCGTGTACGATCATCCCTTCCAGTTCGGCTCCAAACGTACGGGTCCTGACCTACATCGGGTAGGAGGGAAGTATCCGGATCTTTGGCACTATCGGCATATGCTTGATCCGCGCCAAATCAACAAGGACTCCATCATGCCGGCCTATCCGTGGCTCTATACATATGAGATAGGCACTGGTCTCACCGAGAAGAAGATCCGAGCCATGAAGACCTTGGGTGTTCCTTACTCGGATGAACAGGTAAAGAATGCCGTAACCGACCTGCGTGTGCAGGCCAAGGTTATCACCGATGGATTAGTAGCCCAGGGTGCAAAGAATGAGTCCGGACTTGAGAACAAAGAAATCATTGCCCTCATAGCGTACCTGCAACGGTTGGGTAAAGATATTAAGGGTTAGTGCCATGCTCAGCACATTGCTTTCGGGAATTGACCCTGGAATCTCGGTTAAGGTTTCTATCGCCATCGGCCTTGTCTTTTTTTCGGCTATCGTGCTGATAGTTTACCGTCCTTCTCAGCGGCAACCGGCTGAGAAGGCAGGCCGCATGCCTTTGCAGGAGGATTAACAAGGACTTCTAGCGAAGATAAAGGATAGCAAACATGGCTCAAGAACAGGATAAACTTCTCAATAGTAACTATGACGATATTCAAGAGTATGACAACGACTTGCCCAAGTGGTGGCTATGGTTGTTTTACATTACCGTCATCTTTGCAGTCGTATACGTGATTTACTATCATGGCGGATTTACTCAGCAAACTCATGAGTACCTGGCAAGTCAAATGGCTGAGATAGAGCAGCACAAGCAAGCTGCTGAAACCAAAATGGCAGCCAACGAGCCGGGAGAACCGGAAATGCTGGCAATTGCCAAGGATTCCTCTCTTCTTGCTAAGGGGAAAGAAATTTTTATCGGTAAGTGCGCCGCGTGCCATGGTCAGTTGGGAGAAGGACTAGTGGGTCCCAATCTTACAGATAACAACTGGATCCACGGCGGAAAAATATTGGATATTAAGAAGGTCGTGAGAGAAGGCGTTCTGGAAAAAGGGATGGTGCCATGGGCTGGTGTGATTTCACCTGAGGAGATTAATGCTGCGGTTGCATACGTATGGTCTCTTCACGGCACTAATCCTCCCAATGCCAAGGCTCCAGAGGGCGCTGTCGTACTGCGATAGGACAGCGCCCTGGCACGCCTGTTTCAGGAATTTCTGGGCCCTTCCATGACTGTAAGAATATCTGAGGGCAGCGGGGCTACCGGCTATGAGCGATTTTCGCGAGACACTTTATACAATCAATAAAAAAGGAGAGCGAAAGTGGGTTTACCCCACCATCCTGAGTGGGTTTTTTCGCAATCGGCGCCTAGTAGTCGCATACTTGCTGATGGCCATTTACCTCCTCATGCCGTGGATTGAGGTTGGGGGAACGCAGGCCGTATTACTCAATATTCCAGATCGCTCTTTTACTTTTTTTGGTTCAACCCTATGGGCCACTGATACAAAATTCCTCTTCGTTACCCTGGCCCTTTTGGCGCTCTCTCTGTTTTTTTTCACCGCGCTTTTGGGGCGTGTATGGTGTGGTTGGGCCTGTCCTGAGACAGTTTTTTTGGAATTCCTTTTTCGCCCTATCGAGACCTTTATAGAGGGATCCCCGGCACAACGCCTTAAGCTCGATCAGCAACCATGGGGATTCCAAAAAATTCGCAAGAAACTCACCAAATACCTGGTCTATGCTATTTTGGCATGGCTTCTTGCCAGTACTGCCCTCGCCTATTTCATAGGCCGAGATCGTCTTATGAGCATGATGAGCGGGCCCCCATGGGCCAACTGGGGAACTTTTGTTCTAACACTTATCATGATGACCCTGCTTCTCTTTCAGTTTGGATGGTTTCGTGAGCAGTTTTGTACCGTCTTGTGCCCGTATGCCCGCTTTCAATCGGTTCTCCTCGACCCTCACTCCCTTCTGGTTGGATATGACATGTCACGGGGAGAACCTCGCGGCAAAGGTAAGCGCATTGAAGGAGATGGTAAGGGCGATTGCATTGACTGCGGTCTTTGTGTGCGCGTATGCCCTACTGGCATAGATATCCGCAATGGTTTACAGCTTGAGTGCATTCAGTGTGCTGCCTGCGCGGACGCTTGCGATTCAGTCATGGCGCAAATTGGAAAGCCACTTGGGCTGGTGCGCTATTCGACGGAAAAATATCTGGCTCATGAGAGAACTCGGTTCGCGCGGCCCCGCATCGTTGCGTATGCCTTTGGAATTATTGTTCTCATTTCAAGCTTTGTGTATCTGCTAAAAACCCGTCAATTGAGTGAGTTTCAAATTGTTCGCCCGCGTGGAGCCGCTCTCTTTGCCATGCTTGAAGATGGCCGCGTCTCCAATCAGATTCAGGTGCACCTTTCCAACAAAAATGCTATGAATGTGTCCTATCAGGTGAGCATTGCCCCTCAATCACAGGCATCCATGAGCGCCTCCGACATTAACCTGATACAGTTAATTTCACCGCTTCAGCCGTTCTTAATTAAGGGACAGAGCATGGGGACCCTGCCCGTTTTTCTTAACTTCCCGTCCTCAATCCTGAAACGAGGAAAATCTGAGATCACTATCGAAGTCGCCGGCAGTGACGGGTTTCGCGAACTTCGACCATTTAGCCTCTTTGGACCTGAGTCTTAATGAAGCACGCTATTGTTGGTTCCGGGCCGGTCGGAGTATTTCTAGCAACTATGCTTTCGTCCACCAGCGAGGTTTCCCTGGTATCAAACACCGACCGCCTTTCCAGCACAAGCGCATCGGAGCTTGAAATCACCGGCGCCTGTGTAATGCGCCCCCAGGCGAAGAATATTACTATCGTCCGACACCTCCCCCGCTCTCCCGGTTTGATATTCATTGCAACCAAGGCCGGCCAAGTGGCTGGAATAGTAACACAGTTATCGGCCATGACTGACCACCAAGTTACGGTCGTTATCTGCTCAAATGGCCTTGGGCTATGGTCCGAGGCAAGCGCCATGCTCCCCAGTAACTTTATAGTCGTGAGATGCTTGTGCTCATTTGGGGTAAAAAAACTGAGTTCAGTGAAAGTTGAGCTCAGTGAAAGCCCGCCACAGGTGACCCTAGCCTTCCTAGCCGCAGCACAACAATCCGGAACCATGGTATCAGACTTGATGAGGCGCTCTGGGTTTACCGTCACCGAAACCAACGAGGTGCTTAAGTCTGAGTGGGAGAAAGCTGCGATGAACGCAATTATTAACAGCGTGTGCACTCTATTGCGGGCGAAGAACGGGATTCTTGCTGAAAATCAGAACTTGCGTGATCTATGCGCCGGTCTTTTAGGTGAAATTCGCTCGGTAGCCTTGGCTGACGGAGTAGATCTGGAACACCTCACCGCTGACTACTTTTTTGAAAAACTTAAACTATATGCGCGGAATGAAAATTCGACTCTTCAGGATCTAAAAGCCGGGCGCGCCAGCGAAATGCCTTACATTTTAGGGCGCATTCTTGAGCGTGCCAGGCAGCATGCGGTGCTAGTTCCGCAACTAAGCTGCCTCGCCGCCTTGCTGAACGCTGCGGAGAGCCCTCTCGGATAAAGAGCCCAATATTCCGCCGCTGCTTGATACCGTCAGAAACGCATATCCAAGATCCTTAAGGTATCGCATTCCCCTTTTCTCGCCCAGCAGCATTGCGGTAGTTGAAGCTGTTCCGGCGATGGTTGCAGACGCAGCCACCACGCTTACCGATTGAAACGAACGCACCGGCCATCCCGTGCGGGGATTAAGAATGTGACAGTACCTCACACCGTCAACTTCGAAGTATCTCTCATAATCACCGCTCGTAGCCAGGGCCGCGTTCCGAAGCGGGACCGAAGCCAGAACTTTGCCAAGCATGCGTGGATGCGCCACACCCACTTCAAAAGCTCTTCCTTCGTGACCTGAACCAAGAGCGCGCACATCGCCTCCAAGATTCACGAGACCGGCTTCGACTCCCGCATGGACGGCCATATCAATTAATCTATCCACCGCATATTCTTTCCCAAATCCTCCAAAATCAATCTCCATACCGGCACTAGGAAGGCGAATATACGGCCTTTCCCATTCAACGCGGGCCCATCCGACAAGCGGCAACACCTGCGCAATCTGATCTTGAGTCGGCAGCTGTTCCGACCGAAAGTTCCACGCTCGCCTCAGAACACCAGATGTAATATCAAAGAGCCCGTCGCTCTGCGCATAACAAGCCGCGGCATAATCAACAAGCGCGGAGGTTTCATCATCAAGCCGAATCGGATCGCCGCCGGCAGCCGTATTGATACGGGAAATGACGGACTGGTCTTGGTAACGCGAATACTTCGCCTCTATGCGCGCTACCTCCGCAATCAGCGCATCGGTCACCCGCTCGGCACGGTCATGGTCCAAACCAAAAAGCTGGATCTCATTAGGTCCGCCAAGGGCATGGAAGGGTGTTCGAATACTGTTAGGCACCTGAGAAACCATAGATTATACTTGCGGCCAGTCGAAATACCCGTATTTTGATTGGCGGCTAGTATACTACGCGCTCTAAGTACAAAATCCTAATTTTTCAGCCACCACTACTTGTTTTTGGTCCAAACTTAAAAAGATGGGCATTTCTTGAGCAATAACACATAGCCCGGACTTCGGCTGGTGAGAAGTCCGGGCTAGAATCGAGCCAGCAACCCAAGCGAGAAAAACCGCATCGAGAATGGTTCAATCTCGTTAGAATCGTGGGAGCCGATCTTGAAACTGGCTCGTTGCTGAGCCCACTCATAGCTCCCTTGGAGTGAAATGCCCGATGTGACCTCTCGCGAAACCTTTAAGCCGAGCGAAATCGAGCCAAAATCTGCGAGGCGCTGATCATAGGAGCTAAAGTGCTCAAGGTCGCGTGGCGGAAAGTCTGCTGAAAAAAATTGGGCTCGATCTTGACTATAGTAACGCACCAGAGGGCGCACTATCCAAGACTCACCCACTTCTTGATGCCAGGACACCTCCACCGTATGGGAGCGCACACCCCAGGTATCCCAATAGTACCGATAGTCAGTATGCAGGGATGCCCCGGCTCCCGCCACATACCAAATGTATCGAGTCAGCCAGGCCCATTGTTCCCGAGAATACGGCCGGCTGTCGAACGCCTTGTAAGGATCGGAGTGGTATCCGTCAGCGCTATTATAGTTGAGCTGCATCTGCGCTAACGAAATGGGATTAATAATTTGAGTTACCCCCACTCCATAGCTATAGGTATTACGCATTTCTGCGAGCACCGGGGCAAGGGTAGAATCGATGTCGTCATGACTTGCGCCAACGCCTGCATTAATGGTGGTATTCTTGTCCGCAGTCCACCACTTCGTTTCAATCAACCCGCCGCGAGAAAGATAGTCATCTTCTGATGACACACTGCCCCCAGCTGCCACACTCATTCGATCGAATGAGTACGTCAATTTAGTATCCCCTGCTCGCCTGGTATCATCAATTCCCGTGCCGGATGCTCCGCTTAAAGTGCTCAGGTAAACCGGAGATGCTCCGGACATGCTATCGAGAACAAAACTACCTTCCATCTGAAGGCGGTCATTAATCGGGGAGCGAGCCCAGACCGTAGGCGCCTGAATGCGCATGCGATCTTCTCCCGCTTGGTAATCTTCATAGTGAAAATATGAAAAGCGAACCTCCGGTTCTTCCGCTCGAGACTGGGCAAGAGAGGGACTGATCCCAATACCCGGTATAGCCAGAGCAGCACCGAGGAGGGCGCGGAGATGTCGCTTGCGGCGGCGTTCACACTTGCGTTGCTTAGAACGAAGAAGACTGGCCGATAACCGTGCTCGCGCCATAGCTCAATTGCACCCGCACCCGCCGCCTGAGACCCCATAGCCGCCGGAGCTGCCTTCCTTTGACTGATATACATGTTGACGGAATTTCGCCTCGAGGGGATCGGGGTCAAAAGCCATGTGCTGTTTTGCTAATGTGCCCTTTTGCCATGGTTCAACCTTGGCGCATCCGCAACCGCATACGAGGGCAATAGTAAAGAGAACCGCATAGATAGAGCGCACCCTCTTCTCCAAAAAAAAAAGAAATCCGTGTGAAACAAGAACTACTTGAGCAACCGCTCAAGCTCCTGCTCGATTCTTGCCTCGGTGTCTTCTGAGAAACCCTCAAACACCGAAACAATTGAGCCCTGCGCGTCTATCAATAATGAAGTCGGCATGGCATTAACCTTATAGATGCGGGCGGCATCGCCTTGGGGATCAAATAATACGGTTATACTTGGATTAAAATTACTTAATAATCGAACAGCGTCTTCTTGATCCTCATCTAAGTTAATGGCTACGACCTCAAGCTTTTCACGGCCATATTTTTCTTGCACTTCACTCATCCAAGGTAGTGATCGGCGACAGGATGGGCACCACGAAGCCCAAAAATCAACGTATACTGCTCTCCCCTTGAACTGCTCTAAGCTCACTTTCTTGTGATTCATATCGAGAAGGGAGAACTGAGGGGAACGTTCTCCGCTGGTCAACGAAAATGCAGGGGCGACCATTAGGAATATCAGGACAATCGAAGCAATTAATGTCCGGGTAAGCATAACCACACTCCTCTAACAGTTCGGGTAGTTCAGGTAGGCAGCCAAGTCAGCGCGCTGCTGGCTGGTAATGTTGGTCAAAAACATTGGAGAGCTATACAGGGCTGCAAGATCGCCATAGTCATTGCCGTTCTTGGAGCCAGACACATGGCAGCTCGAACAGGACGAACTCCATACAACCTGCCCGCGCGAAAAATTGCCCGTTAACCCGGCTGGAATTTGCAAAACCCCCGAGACTGTATTGCGGCTGGAGTCAAAGCAAGAGGATTCATCAGGGGTGGGATCCACAATCGGCGTAGGGTCAGGCGATGGAGTGTCGGCGGAAGCACAGGCATCGGCCCCATCACGAACCAGGCCCGTAAGGCGCTTAATCTGTTTACTGAGCTTTGCCTTCGATGCGCCGCTAGATTTTTTGGCCTTCTGCCGGGTGGCAGTCAATTGATCACTATATGACTGAAATCGGCCGGACGAAGCCTTGTACGTTCCCGGAATCCACTCATCATCTACATTTCCACAGGTGAAAGTAACACCAAGATATTCCACCTCTACAATCGAGCTATCTGGAAGGGTTATTGCCCCGGCAAAGACCCAGGCCGGAACAGACATAACACCGAGCGAAACTACAACAAAAAAGAGAATACCGAGAACCGCTTTTGACAACATACAGCCACCTCTGGTCCTGAACTACCCTACCTTCAGGATGTGCAATTAGCTTGCCAGGACCAATTAGAAGCCTAAGCATGCCCGTTACTACCTCTTGCGTACTCCAGAGATCTTAAAAAAGGTTAATAAATTCCTATGGCTATGACATTTTTGCGTAATGCTAAGTCAAGGCTAACCATCTCATTAAAATATCGGTTTATTAGATATTAATATTCTACTATTCTCGACCCATGTTTGGAGGAATCTTTAATCAAGTTAGTCATTGGGTTCTTTCTCAACTTTCCTTCAAGTCTCAGAGACCCCCGTTATCCCCGCTACAGCTGTCGGCTCTGGAGCAGTTGGAACGCGAAGTCAGTGCCCACCCAGAGTGCTGGGCATATGGTGATATGTTCTTCGATGGCACGACCCCTCAACTCATTAGTTATACTCGGCAGGCTGGGGCCTATTCTTTCGCAATAAGCCAAGAACATGTCGGAAGTGGATCCTACTCCTATACTCTTACCATTCTGCGGAAAGGGAATACTATTCTGAGAGAAAAAGATGGTCCGAACGCGCAAAAATTGTTTGAAATACTTTATGGTAACCTCAGTTCCTGCGGGATAGCCCTTCCGGCGTGCTTTCGGCCGGGGACAGGTGTCATTCAATAATATTTTAACGCGCTCGCGGCAGTCCCAGCAAACGTTCAGCGATGATGGAACGCTGAATTTCAGAAGTCCCTGCCGCAATGGTACGGCCGCGGGAATAAAGGTAGCGATGCGAGTCCGGCGATGGCAATACCGCCTCCGGCCCTTTCATTTTGAGGGACAGTTTGGCAATCGACTGAAAGGACTCGCTCCAAAAGAGCTTATCCAGCGAACCTTCCGGGCCCGGGGACTTGCCGGAGGTGTAATCGAGCAAATGATCATAGGCCAATGCGCGCACGGCGCAGGTTCGCGCAATCTCCCGGGCGACACTTATTCGCGACGGATCGGTTGCCGCCCGCGACTTACAGAGCTGAATGAGTTGTTGCAGAGCCACTTCGGACTGCAACTGTCGAGCAAAGGTGAGAACTACACGTTCATACATGAGGGTCGAAATTGCGATTTTCCACCCATCACCAATGCGGCCGACCACATTGTCGCGGGGGACTTTCACTGCATCGAAAAAGACCTCATTAAATTCGTCATCTCCGCTCATCTGTTTGAGAGGACGCGTGCTAATACCGGGAGATTTCATATCGACCAAGAGGTAAGAAAGCCCCTTATGCTTTTCCTGTTCGTCCGAGGTGCGGCACAAAACGAAACACCACTCGGCCACTTGGGCAAAGCTTGTCCATATTTTCTGGCCGGTCAAAATAAAACTATCGTCGGTTACTTCGGCCTTTGTCTTAATTGCAGCCAAATCGCTGCCTGCCCCAGGCTCCGAGAATCCCTGGCACCATACCTCGTCAGCCGACAATATCTTTGGCAGGAATCTCTTTTTTTGATCCGCTGTGCCGTGCTGAATGAGCACCGGTCCAACCATGGTAAGACCAAAGAGTCCAAGCAATTGCGGCGCGTTCACTCGCACGAGCTCTTCTTGAACAACGGCCTCTTCCACGAGACTAAGACTGCGGCCACCAAACTCGCGGGGCCAGTGCACGGCCACCCAGCGGTCCTGGGCCAACTGAGCCTGCCAGGCACGGCCTGAAAGCACAAAAGACTCCAAGCCGGAATGCAAATCAATTTTCGGAGGAGGATGCCGGCTCAGCCATTTCCGCAAGGATGACCGAAATTCCTCTACGCTGGAAGATACCCGAAGTCGAATCATTAGTGACTTACCAGTTGTGCAGCCTCCGAATCCAGAAACCACACCACAGTCCCTCTTGCTTGAGCATAAAGGCGCGCAGGCAACACCGAGATAGAATCGTCTCCCTCAATTACTCGCTGAATAATCGCGGCCTTATTCGCGCCTGTCACCATGAAGAAAATTTTCCTCGCGCCAATGAGCACCGGAGCGCTCAATGTTATCCGACAACCCCCATTCGGATGAAGCACCGCAGCACAAACCTTATCAGCACGGCTCAGTTCCTGCGATGACAGCAATAGAGATTCAGGAAACAGGGAAGCCGTATGACCATCCTCCCCGCAGCCAAGAAGCACGATATCAAGCTCCAGGCCTCGGTCCGACTTAGAAGAGCGTTCCTGCTCGATAAGAAGCGCTTCATATGCCTCCGCACCAAGCTCAGGCGATGCCAGACTCGTATCTACCGGAAAGAATGAGGGTCCAGGAGATGGGAGCTGGGACACCAGCGTTTCATGCACCATTTTTGCGTTACTTTGATTGTCATCACGGGGCACCCAACGTTCGTCTCCAAGATACAACCGCACCCTAGTCCAATCAACGTCGGAAACTCGCGGAGGTTTACTCAGTGCCCTATAGATAGTCCCCGGAGTTCCGCCCCCGGCCAAAACCAACGAGCACGAGCCACGCTCAGAGATAACTTCATTGAGAGAAGCAATAATCTCGTCAGCCACGGCACCGGCATATAATTTGCTCTCGATGACTTCAATTGAATAGCCCATACGTTCGACTAGCGACTGACAAGGCGCTGAAGTTCAAGCGCCTCACGCAATGCCGCAGGATAGTTTGTAGTCGATTCTCCAATCAAAAAAAAGCGTTTAATAACTCCAGCAGCAGATTCATCATCTATCGGGCGTGAGAATCGAATAGTCTTCTCACGCTGTATCGATGTCTCCAAAGTATCTCCTTTTCGCTCAAAGGTCACCCCAAGAATCTTGCCGTTCGAGTCAAATCCGCTCAATATGACTGTAGTAACACGGCCAAAAACCTCTTTTCCTACAGACTTCC
>CAZPBV010000029.1:7235-15892 GCA_964584675.1 uncultured Bdellovibrionales bacterium | reverse complement strand
ACTAATTGTTCAGAAGCTTAGTCCCTACACGGTGGGGCAGTACGTTGAGAGCCTTATTGGAAATGCGCTGGCCAATCTGAGCGAGTCAGTGCCACTCCCATCCTTCATTGAAACCGCTCAACGCGCGGCCCAAGGCAACTGTATTGCTCAATACCAAGTAGCGCTCCTTGGCATTTCTGCCGTGCCAGGAGTGGGAGAACTCGCGGTTGCGGCGGAGGCGGCTTTACTTGAGGCCCAGACTATTGGTCTCAACTTTATTACCGAACAACTCCTTCGCACCTTCCTGTCGCAAATATTTAGCGCTGCTGCCGAGCACTATCCTTCTTGGAATCTCAAGCTTACCCAAGCTTCAGAGGTAATCCCGGTCAATCAAATTACAGCAAGAAATGTGCGATTCATAGACCCCCACGTCATGGGGGACAAACTTGCGGTTCTGCTGCGCGATCTAGGCGCAGGCGGCTGGATTCCCGGGTACAGCAGAGCGCTTGATTTGGTGATTGCTGACAGCATACCCGGAGCCGCGGGCGCGACGAGCGTGTCTTTGGGAGATTGGGATGCTGTGCAAAGCGTTGCTTCAAATGATCGGGGGTTTATGGCGGTCTATGGACAGCGCCTAAACAGTTCCGAATTTCCGGAACCAGCGCTTACCTTTGTGGATGTTCTATCGGAGGGAAACCCGGTGCATGAACTTCAGGGAGATGATGCAACCATCATCGGCGGGCTGGAACAGTTGGAAGTGCTTCCGTCGAGCCAGATATTCATTGCAAGCACGCAAGAAGGGGCGGTGACTATCTATTCATCCGCGCCCCGTTGAGTGCAGCGAAGTTCCCGCGAGTCCCGCCTAGAATTTCGATACACGAACACTTTGCGCGTACCTATTAACGGAACATTCCTTTAATGGGGCTACTGCTGACATCTGGACAGGGGAACAACGGTCCATTCAACGGATTTATGCACCAGACGCTGGTAGACAAACATTCGGGTCGAAACCAATTAAGCGGATTCACGCAGGCCAAACATATGAGCTTGCATGCCACACATGCCTCGCTGCAATCGATGGAACTTGTCGGAAGGCCAGTAAATGCCGAGCTTACGATTTCCTCTGCATCAGATGGGGTCAGGTCCTTGAGATCTGCTTCGTTCAGCGCTTGCGCCACAACATTCGAAGATAGCCCGATAAAACACGCGGCGAGAAAAATCACCAAATATGACCTATTCATTCTCATGACAACCTCACTCTAATACGGACAATAACCAAAATCCGACTTCGTTCCCCTTTCGCCTTGCACGCGACATGCCAAGCAAACTTGGTCACAATCCCAAGCATGTTACTACCGACGGAAGCTGTAAGTGGTTGAAGACTCAGAATTCCTGCTGGGGTTTCCTACTGCGCCTAGGTGCTTTCCTCCATTTCGGTGTTGTGGTCCTAGGAAGGAATAGGAGAACACGAGCAAGATTGGTTGAACGACACCGTCATGAAAATTTACGATGGCGCGATGGAATTATTGTCTGTGCGATGGGAGAAAATTCGGCTAGGATTTGTGCGAATAATTGAAATCTTGTTTGGTTGAGCCGGCGTCTTAACGGATGGCAATGGCCAATGTTTGCCAACGGGGGGGGAGGGAGTGTTAGTGATGAGAAGCAGTAGACAATATTTCTTGTCTTTCTGGCTCATGGCGCTTTCTCTGGTTGGAAGCGAAACGCATGGGCAGAAGTTGGTGCCAACCCCCGGTTCTGGGCAGGTAAAGGCAACGGTTCAGCCAACCACGAGTCTGCCAAAACCGGCAGGAACTATTCTCTCGCCCTACTCAATAAGCCCTACACCAACCTCCATGGCCGCACCCATAGCAACAGTAACAGCAACTCCGATAGTACCGGCCACTTCCGTTCCGGTGGCGACCCTAACTCCTGATCCGGCGAGTACCGCCTGGATTCTCCTGTTGCAGCGGGTTCCCCAAGATCTCAGCGGAAAGATGACTTATCCAGAGTATGCCTCAGCCATTAAGGAACTTCTGAGCAAAGAGTATGCCCTCTTTGGGCTACCGTCTCCGTCGGTAAAAGAATTCTACCCTGGGGCCATGGCGGTAATGTTTGAGAGCGGGATTGCTGAAGCTTCTCTTCAGCAGGCATTTCAAGGACTGCATGAAAGCATTCGAATGGGGGGGCTCTCCGAGGAAAGTCCGAGGGCGGGGGCGACCCCGTTTGACTGGGGGGTAGATGCCCAAGCTTTTCCTTGGATGAAGGTGCAGTTACTGGAACAACCCTACCAGGTCAAATACGCCGGTGTATCTCGAGAGGTGGGCGATTCATTTGGGCTTTTAACCGTCCTTTCAATAGTGGCGGAGCAGAAGGGGGCTGAATTCTCAGGGTTAGAGATTAATGGAAAGGGTTTGCAAGGCGGTCTTCTCAGCATGGACCTTCAGACGGCAACCTTTGTCTGTGCCGCCACCGGTCCGGCGCTGGAGGGAAACCCCCAAGTCGCAAGCCAGACCCAGACAATTTGCGCTCAGACTCTTTCCGCTTTGCAGGGCGGCAGTTCCAGCGCCACTCCTGCGCCGGGCCAAACCGTTACTCCGTGTCCGACGCCGGATTGTCCCAGCAAGGAGGAGGAATGTAGTCAGCAAATGATTACTAACTGCTGCCAACCGTGCGCCAAGGAGTTGTATGGTGTTAAACCAGGAAATTGTCATGGTTATTTTAGGTGCCCCTCCGGCGATGGGCCGCCGGAAAGTTGCTTGTGGTCATGTGCGACCAACCTGTTTGTTGATTATCCTGCAACCACGCAGTACCCCAGCGGGTTTTGTGTTGAACAAGCAGCAGTTATGCCAATTGACCAGTGCGATGGGATAACCTCCAATTTTGCCATCAGCTGTCCACAAGTTAGGCAACTGTGCGCGCCGACATCAAGCAGTTCGAACTCTTCAAGCAGCTTTAGTTCGTCGAGCTCTCGCAGCCCTAGCTCGTCGAGTAGTTCCAGCAGCTCTAGTTCCTTTACCAGCTCATCAAGCTCTCGTAGCTCAAGCTCTTCGAGTAGCTCTAGTAGTTCAAAGACGAGTAGCTCGTATAGTTCCAGTAGCTCTAGTAGTTCAAAGACCAGCAGTTCGAGTAGCAGGTCTAGTTCCAGCAGCTCTAGCAGCTCTAGTTCTTCTTCTAGCTCCAGTCACTCCAGTTCTTCAAGCAGTTCTACCAGTACGAGCAGCTCTATTCCGCCGGATGGTGGGCCTGGGAACTGTAGTCTTAATAGCTGTTCTTGTCCTCCTAATGTTAATGGAAGCTGTGCTCCGCCCTCCACGTCTTGTACTACTACTATTTCCGACGACAATTGGAGTCTTATTAACTGGCCCAACTATGCGCCTAGTTGCGGTATCTGCAAAGCAAAACATCCATCCTTTGTCGGTCTTGCGGGCGCATTTATAGGTAATACTAATTGGTATGATTTTTCTTCTGGATATAACTATTTGATGCCCGAAGAGCAAATCGACCCTTTTGTCTCAACTTCTCCACAATGCGAAAACTTCTTTCAATACCCGGCATGGGGACATTTTTACGGCGGGGGAATATTTGTTAAAGCTGAGGCTCGCAGCGGCGTTGATGATACTGGTAAACAGCGAAGATGTGGGGCATCCTCGGTAGAATGTGATGGACCATGTGACAACGGGGGAACCGAGACTTTCTCGTGGGGAAGCGGACTTTGCTACGTTGATGATGACGGAGACGGTGAGCTTGGAACCGGCCCTATCTGTGACGATCCACAGGAATGTGCTTCCGCCCAGCCTATCGGTCTATCTTCGGGAGGTGGAGAGGATGAGTGCAGTGGAAATTGGACATGTGGTAACAACTACACGGCCGATTGCGACCCCTCAGACTCCTATGTCTGGGATGATTGCCCAACTGATCGATCCTCCAAGGTAGGGTTCTTACGTCATAACCTGATGTATTTCCCGAACTACTATGGTTGCGCCTATGGCGCCGACTCCTATTGTCCTTATGATCAATCGATGGGCTTATTGGGGAGTAAGTTTGAGCCCAGTCGCCAGTGGGGATGTGAGAGTGATTCGGTGAATATCTGCCGCTGGCGTACAAGTGATTCTACTACCAGCGATGGTCTTACTCTTGGCACCTCACTGAGAGCGGGAGCTTCATTATTTAGCGATGTGGGATTGGCCGTTAGTCCGCCGGTGAACTTAGTTTCTGAAGAGACATTGTCATCGGAACTTTCCGAAACGAAACTAAATGTAGTTGCGGGCAACTACGCTATTGAATCGGTAAATTTTACGGCCCCAGGGCTAAGCGTTTCTGTCCCGATGGTTTACCCTTCTGCTCCAAGCAAAGAGGAATATGTTCAAAATCACTGGAGCGTAAGAGATGCTTACCTGCTGGTAGGATATAAGTCCTACTATATGGGCAGGAATGTTATCGCCAATCAAGGGGCGACTCGCCTAATTTCTTCATTAGATAGGCACTATGCATCAATATCCCCTATGACCTCTCCAAGCGGCGATCAGATTTGGTCGCTCGAAACGGAAAACCCAGATAGCCTTACGCTTAACCACCCTCAAAGCGGTATCCGATACAAGCTAGCTTTTTTTGAAAGTGCCCTCGAATGCGGATACCCCGATAACGGGCTAGATGAATGGGATCGCTATCGGCTAGGAGGGTGTAGCTGCACAAATGAGCGCTACTCAAAAGAGACCCCCGGGCTTCCTCTCGTTCACTCCTTTATGGATCCGGCGGCTGTAAAATCGTACCACTCAAGTGTCTTTGGGCGCCGTCCTGCGAGCGATAGCGCTCAGTATCGGTGTAAGGGTGGTAAATTTGGGGATGATAACTATCCGGTAATGGTCTCGTATGATTCACATCCCGACTATAAGCAGCCGGGAATATACCTTCCGACCGAAGCTGAGATAGTTGTGCCAAATATGGGCGGAGTTGGAAAACCTGCCGTCTATACCGTTAGCTATGCTTGGTCACCGAATCGCTCTTCGGTAAGCCCAAAGCTTGAGAAGGCGGTGTTGTTCAGAGATGGGTCAGTAATTGAGACGTTGGCCTTTAATTATTACGAGAGAAGCGCTGAAAAACTGCACGAAAACACTTTGCTTTTGAAGTCGGTGACTTCTAGTCTTAATTCAGCGCGCAATCTCTATTTAACCTATACTCCGATAGAAGCGGAGGTCTTAGGTGAACGACAGCAATTCAAACAAAACCACGATCTGATAGAAACGGCGAGATTTGGCTCGACCGGAAGTAGCTACGGCATAAAGATTGATTACCTGCCGGTAGACACTCCTGATAGCTTCCGCTCCCATCTCTATCTGCACGATAAGATATCTCTTCTTACCGGCAAGCTTGTATTCGATTATGATCATGAGAGAGCCGATGAAAAAGCTATTCGCTACAGCAAGGTAAGTTATGCTGATGGAAGAAGCACGGAGTTTGCGGCCCCGGTGTATGATTATTCCCACGGCCAATTCTCGCAGAAATTAACTCCAACTTTTGGTCCCACCTTAAGGGTGGCTTTTCAAGCCGTTAACGGGCTACTGGCCTCGGAAGGTATTGATGAGTGTTATCCGTGGTACTCAAATTCTCTTAAGGAGGCTGGCGGTGGACTGGTTATAGGGAGCGAAAGGCGATGCGGGACATGCGTAGGGTATTGTACCACAGAAAAATACAATTATAACCCTCTTGGTTTGTTGGAGAGTATTGAGAGATGGGGATATGGCGATACGCCCGCCAAGGTTGTTAATCTTAAAGATTACCACCTTTCTAAAGTTCCTCTTCCAAGCGGCCAAACGGGCAACCGCTATGATTCTAAGGGGTTTGTCTCCGGATCGGAATACATATCTTTGGAATACAATTCAGATGGCAGTCGCCGGAAGGAGACAACTCCGTTAGGAACAACGAGCTACGATTATCCCAACAATAACGCCCAAGTTAAGATAATCAGCCTGGAGGGTGCGCCTGAAGTCAAAAACCGGAATGAACGAGACTCAAAAACAGGTTTGCCGAAGTTAGAGGCGATAGCAACCAATGACCTTCCATATAAAAGAACGGCGAATTACTACTGGAGTAATACCGGGGGGTTGGCCGGATTTAACGATGGCAAAGTGGATGCCAATTTTACATATGATGGGCCGGGAGGGACTCTTAATAAGATTGAAATTGATAGTGGTGACGGCAAGTCTATTACCACAACTATTAATACTGTCGGTAACGATCCACGGCTTCCGAAAGAAGAGACCACCGTTACCTCCCTAAATGGCGGGTCGCGCACAGACAAGGTGACTTTAAACTATAGGGACGCCAACAGCCCAACGGTGTCATCGGTTGTGCAGAGTGGAACCGGTCACCCGAATACCGAGGTTTCTAGAGTAACAGGGTGGACTGCGGATGGGAGACCGGAGAATATTAAGGATGCCGCCGGAGCCGTCACCAAGATTGCCTATTGTCCGGATGGAGCGCAAAAGGGAGCTATCTGCGCATTAGAGAGAGATGGGTCAAAGATTGAAGCGCAACAGTGGAGCTTTTTTGGTCCGATGAAATGGAATGTCAAAGAGACACTTCCAAGCCCCGAGGGGGGCACTCAGGAAAGAGCTTGTTCATATGCGGTTGGCATACCTTTCGTTGTGAACGGTAATGCATGGCGAACCATGCAGTGTGGAAATGGCCAAAAGTATGAAGAGAAAGTTCTAGAGCTTGACGATGAACTTAAGACCAAGCGAGTACAGACCAAGATCGGCGATACTGTAGTAGCAGATCTAACTCTTAACCGGGAGGGCGTTGCGCTTAAGAGTATAGAAGATGGTATTGGGAAACAACGAATAGATTTTCTGCCTTTTGCTGGCAATTTTAGCCTACCGGGCGGCTATACGTTAACCGACACAGAAACAGATAAGGTAGTGGAAAGGGTTGAAACCCTGGCGCTAGATAGGCTGGGGCGTCCTACCAAGGCGAAGAGCTGGCGCTACGGCGCTGGGCCTGAAGAGACCTGGGAGTGGAAGTTTACAAGATTAGGGGATCTTGCCTGGTACAAAGACAATTGGGGAAATACGGCTGATTTTGCTTATAACACTGCCGATGGCGGGGCTTTAACCGGTGTTACTACACCGTGGAATAACGAGAGCTACACCGAGAAGCTTCTTGGCGATGGACGCTACCAGAAAACGGTAAAGAGCCAAGCGCTTAAAGGTAGCGGCTCTGTGGCTTACACAAACGATTATACTCTTAAGTTTGGGCCATTAGACTATGAACTAGCGCATAACCAGTCCAATTGCTCAGAGCAGGGGGCGTTAACGAGTCCAACCAAATTTGACGTGACAAGATTATGCGGTAGCGCTCCTCTTAGTAGCAGCTATGAGTACGATGTTTACGGGAATCTTAAGAAGGTAACTAATTCTGGAGCAGTAGTCGCGACAATGAACTCCACTCCTTTTGGACGGCGGCTTAACTACACCAATCCGAAAGGAGGCGCCTTCCAGTTCTCATATGATGCGGCTTTAAATAGCTCGGTTAAGGACCCTGATAACAGGGTAACTGCCTTTGCCTCCACAGTGGATAGTGAGGGGTATAAGAGCACAACCTCTTCGGCGCTGGTTTTCCTAGAGGGATCTGGAACAGAATCGGATACCGTGACGGCCTCACTTGACGGTCGCGCCGTTGTTCGAACAGGGGAAGTTAAAAAGGGCAATCAGGTTCTTTCAAGCTTAAGTACGGCCACAACTGTGAAAAATGGTCTATTTGACGGGACCAATAGCACTTCGACTGATTACGCTTCTGGCCTAACGCGTGGGAGTGGCACCAAGATAGTTTCACGAGACAGCGATGGAAGGGCTACTTTAGAGCAAGTAACAAGTAGCTTGAGTAAAGGCGGGGTAAGTAACACGCGGGTTACTGAGGTTGCGACTGCCCATCAAAGAAGCGGAAATACAGAGACCGCTACACGTAGCGTGCCCGGAACCTCCTCTCCGGTGATGGAGTATAAGATAGACCTAAAGAATGGCCGGATAGCCAGTGTGGGGGTAGTGGGAGGACCAACATTGAAAGTACCACAATATGACGGCGGTGTAGTGACAGGGATGAAGGAGTTTAACGGTTCGTTTGTTTCATCTTTTGAACGTAACAATCCTAAGTTCCCCGGTAGGGTAACAGGGGTGAATACTCTTCTTAATGGAACTCAGTTTGCTCATAGCGGCAGCACCCTTGATACCTGGGGGCGAACGAGCGAAGTAGAGGATGGTTTTAGCGGCACCCGGTTCTCTCAACCCAAAGCTGTGCGTGAGTTGGCCTTTAATAGTTTTGGTCTAAATACCCTGACTAGAAGTTTATTAGGGATGAGCGCACCCTTTAGTGAGAGCATTCCCTATGATACGGGCCCGGCAGGAGAGCCTCGCGGTAATATTTTCTGTGGCAATAACGCACTATGCCAGAAGTGCAACTATGACAAGCTCTATCGGTGCAAGAACCTATTCTCGTATAGCCCAACAGATGATCCTTTAGAGATGATGCTAGCCGGTAAAGACTATACGATAGCGCGTAGCCCGGATGGATCGGTAAGTAGCATAACGGACAATGGCGGAAACGAATACGTTGTTGCGCCTGGGCGGGTTCAAATAACCGACCCCGCGGAAGAGAGAATAGTAACCTTTGGCACCGATGCCGGT
>CAZPBV010000029.1:0-7225 GCA_964584675.1 uncultured Bdellovibrionales bacterium | reverse complement strand
ATTATTGAAAGAGATTATTGTGGAGGTGCAGCGCAATGCGTACCGGTAAGTTAATATTTTTGGCGTTCATTTCATTGATCGTGTTCTGCCAGAGCGCAGTGGCGCAGGGCTACAACGTTCTAAATGACGAGAATGGGCGTCCCTATGGTTTTGCTCCGATAGATCCGCCGGATGGCTCTCCGTTTTTTGCCTATTGGATAAGGCGAAATCAGGAGGGGCAATTAAGCGAGGTTGCCGAGACAGAAATAATTAATGGCGAAACAGTGGTAACCAGGCGTTGGGTGCCGAAGGTGATTTCACCCGCCGGAGTGATTCAGAGTTGGGAAGTGATATCGTGGGTGGGAGAGGGAGCAGGGTCTTTTCCTCTTCTAGGATTTTATCTCACTTCAGGTGGAGATATCTCACGACTGCCGGAGCGATTTGACCATACCGGCTTATTCGCCGGGGCCGAACTACCACTGTCGTCACCATTTGATGACCTATCATATAGCAGCGACCCTTCTCAGCCATCACAGGCGGTACAATATGATAATTCCGATAGTGCAGCTTGGGGGATGGCCAACGAAGTTGCTTATTGGACGGTAAAGCGGGGAGATCAGTTTGTTCTTAAGACTAAGCAGCTAGGAGCCGGGCTCTATAGTCTTGGATCTCTAATGTCCTCATATGGCCGGGTGTACCTTCCGGGTGGAGTAGCTTCTGTGCAGGATCAGATGCGAGTCAAGGACTTTGGAGGTTTGCTGGGCCTAGTGAACTTTAAGCGTAATTTGATTGATCCATTCACAGAGTCGGTAGATGCCTTTTTGTGGGATGTATACCAAGATCCATGGAGTGTGGATAAGTGGGGAGATAGATCGTTAGATCTATCATTTCATTCAGCGATGGCAGCCGCGGGAAGTGGGGCGGTTGGTTATAACCCCGTGCTTTCATCTCCTGCTTTGGCAATGGCGGAAGGGTGGAATGCTCTTGGTCCACTTCCATTGCCCTTTTCAAATCCGCGTGTTAGGGAAATTTCCTTACCTTTAGTTAACTCCCATTTGGAGTTTCCACGAGAAATTAAGACTGGGGCAAAAATTACCGGGGGCAATTTAGCTAGTCGGGAGGCGGGAAGTCTAGAAGGACGCCTTATGCCGGGAGTCCTTCCGGACGACACCCCTGTAATATTTATCCGAACAGAAATCGGGGAAGCTTTTAGAGGAGGAACTCCAGCAAAAGATCCATTCTACCTCTCATGGTATCTTGATCTTTTGAATGAACGCACTGGTCATCTTTTTCCTAGAAATCACGGTATTTGGGAGATAGAAGGACAAGTCTTTTTGGCAGTTGAGAAGTTTGATAAGAGCGCAGCGCTTGTTTCTCATACTAATAACCATAATTTTCCATTTAATTGGTTAGGAGTCTTTGATCGGGAACTTGCTCCTCAAATTGCGCAGCGTTTAAATGTACCGCTTGTGACCGCTAAGCAGTTTGGAGATTTCGGCTTTTATTTTGATAGTGGCCTGCGACTTCGATTCGACCAGATTCGTAACGAAGGAGGCATGGTGTGGAACACACTTGAGAACTCAGGAATGTTGCGAGCCTATGCGGTTGAACAAAGGCTGGCGCGGCAGGGATTGTTAGCACCGGAACCTGCCTTGAGCCCCATTCGTTCCCCGACAATCGATCGGCATTTTGGCATTACAGTTACCCCCTCGCAACTTCCCGACCTCTTGGGCCAATGAACGGAGCGGAGAGTTAACTCAGGACACCCACATTTTCCCCATATTGTTTATGGCTGTTTTGGGCTGGGTCAGTTTTTGAGTATTACTGCTAAAAGGGTCAACCGCCAGTGCCTCGCTTTCTCACCTCCCCAAAACATCCTCGATGAAAAACTTGGTCTTAGCGGGAATCAAATTGTCCGGGTAGTAGCTTTCAATAAGCGCGAACACCTCCTCCGAACGCGTAAGCCCGAGGTGCTTTATGAGAAATATAACATCATCGCGATCGGAGCTATCCCACCGAGCGCTGATACATTTCATCGCTAGCATATAACGAGCTTCAGGGGCCCAGACTCTCAGGTTAGATAGAGTGAGAACTTCTTGACGCGAGAAATTGGGCAGCAAGAACCCCTTTGCCGCGTCATTGAGCCAGTCCGGGGAAAGCCCCTCCCGAGCGCCAATTTCGGCGGCCGCCTGGCGAAGAACTGCGGCCGGTTCAAAGATAGCATCAACATCCTTGGTGGCGGCGCGCGCATTATACACCAAACACATCACCGCTCCGCCTACTAAACCGATTTCACCGGTTTCCCCCCGTTCGCGCAGCAGGGAATTTAGCTGCTTAAATAGATCTAGAATTTTCTCTTTGGTTAGCATCAAGCTCTCGCTAGAAAATTACTATGAACAAAGATGTTGTTGGCGCGATAGTGAAGCGGTGACTCGAGCAGTGCTGACGCCTTGAGCGAATTAATTCCGGAGACAAACCACGGACGAGGAAGAAAACGCCGCTTGAGGGCCCAGGGTGGGGGAGCCATGCCGACTTCCTCGGAGAGATCCTTGACAATGGCGGCAAGAAGCGAGGTAAGTTCCGGCGCAAGACTCTTAGGAGGGGGGAGCAAAGTAAGGCGCGGATCTAAGGTTCGCCGAAACTCGTCAACTAAATTGAAGAAGTGTATCTTCCAACTCTCAAAGCCGTCACGTTCAACGCTGAGTGCCACCGCGACGGTAGAGTACTCCGAGCGAATGTCCGGCGGGGTGATGAGGACCTCTACATCGCGACGAAAGAAATCCGCGAGCGAGCTCAAAGAACCCAGCGTGAGATTTCCCGAAGTTCGCCCCAATAACTGCCTAAGAACACCCCTGGACAAGTTTACAACCCGGCCCAGGCTTCGTTCGGAAAGCCGCTGGGTGCGAGTGAGGGCTAAAAACGGAAGGGCTTGGTATATCATAATGAACCATTATGAGTTATTATATAGTACCAGATATGGCCCTGGCTAGGAAATTATTTTATCAAAGTGGCCAACAGTAGCTAACCACATGAAAGTATTATGTTATTAATGCCACAATAGCGGATAATTTTTGATACTACTACTAAACGAGACATAGTCCGCCACAACCCCCCGCCTACACAGGCCGATATTGTCCTACCTTCCAAATATCTCCATAAGCACAAACTTAAGGTACTGCATCTCACGGCATGCAAGAGGGAAGGGGTGATCAACGGGCTGGCCGGCAACATAGAGGACACGGGCTCGGCAGCGCGCCTGCGCGATGGCATCCCGGACAATGTCTAAAAAATCGCTGGGTCCTATTCGGCTCGAACAAGAAGAGGCGGCAAGACATCCCCCGGGAGCTACCACCTGTGCGGCAGCAGAGAAGAGGCGCTGGTACGATGTGCGGGCCGCATCAATACTCTTGGCAGAACTCGCAAAAGAGGGCGGATCGACAATGACAAGATCCCAGAGTCGCCTTGAAGCACGCGCGTTCTTTAGAAAGTCAAACACATCAGACACGACCGCCTCGTGGTCTTGCAGGGGAAGCCGATTGAGCTTCCAATTTTCAGTGGCGGCTTCGACAGCACCTTGGGAGCTATCGACAGTGGTAACTTGAGCGGCCTGATGCGCCCCTGCGTAAACCGAGAACCCGCCGGTATAGCCAAAAAGATTTAGCACCGTCCTGCCGCCCGAAAATTGCCCGATAAGATGCCGATTCTCGCGCTGATCAAGAAAAAATCCTGTCTTTTGACCATGCGCCACATCGACCAAAAAACGCACGCCATGCTCTTGGCACTCAACTAAGGGGCTAACATCATGGCCTCGAATAAAGCGGGATGGGACTGTCTTTACTCGAGACTTAAGGTATACCCGCTGTATACCGGCCTGCTCCAAAAGCCAGTCGGCAATGGCTTGGGCATTCCAGAATCCAGCTGGTCCTAGTCCATCAAATTGCAGTACTGCCGTATCGCTATAACGATCACACACCATCCCCGGAAGCAAATCACCCTCGCCATTAATAAGGCGGTATGCGTTGATGGTCCTATCAAAATGGCCGAGACGAAAGCGAGCTGCGCTGGCTAGGCGACTCTCAATAAGCGCATCATCCAGTCGCTGCGCGCCCAAGGCGCACACTCGAAATGATAGTGACGAACCGGGATCATACAGCCCTTTGGCAAGAATGGCGCGGGAGCGATCCTTAAGTATTGCTAGTGATCCAGCAGTAGCCTGCGGACGCTCCACAAGATCGTCCGCATATATCCACGGGAAACCGCGCTGCAAATCGCGCACCTTATCTCTCTTGAGTACGAGATGAACCGGCTTTGCTGATTGCGAGAAATACCCCATGGCATTACCTTTTAAATTGACCGATAAGGTTACTTATCGGTCAATTTAATCTGGCTTTGACCATACTTAGCCGCCGACCCCTTGGCGGTCTCAACGGGATACTTGGCCTCATTTATCTCCATCTTCCTTTGAAAAGCCGCCTCCAACGGTATTTCGAGATCGTGGCTCATGAGCAGCACCCAATACAGAACATCAGCCAACTCCTCCCCCAAAGCCTCTCGATTCAAGGACAGGTAAGAATCAATCTCGTTCTCCCGTTTCCATTGAAAATGTTCCATCAGTTCTGCCGCCTCAAGGACCAAAGAAAGCGCCATATCTTTAGGTGTATGGTATTGCTTCCAATCCCTGGTATCCCGGAATCTCACTATCTGGCTAGTCATTTCATCGAGTACTGTCATACCTAAGCTCCTGCAACTATTATGAAAAAAATCCCCCTTTTCCTCTTAAGGCTATAAAGACTTTATTCCGATTAAGGAACCAAGGAAACGTATGGCAACTGCTCCAAGCACATACCAATATAATGCTCTCATAATTGATAGCGATGTTCAAAGCCGCATGCGGCTTAAGCAGGCTACCGCCTCCGTTGGCGAGTTTGGCGATGTGGAACAAATTGGAGCAATCAGAGACGGCCTGCAACGCCTTGGCGGTGAAAAGCGCTGCGATGTTGTCTTTCTATCCCATAACTTTTCAATTGAAGAGACCACTCACTTTATTCGTGAGGCTAAAAAACTCAAACAAGGCCAAGATAGCGCCTACGTTCTGGTGCTGAGGGGCAAGGATCAGGAGAGCGCATCTGTAGCTACCAGCGTCATGCAAGGAGCAGATGGGATTCTCTTTGAACCATATTCGGTAGAAATTCTTGTTGAATTGACCAAACTAGCGGCCCGCATACGTAAGGAAAGAAGTGATGCGCGTGAGCGTGTTGCGCTCAACCTAATGCTTACGGAAATTATGAACCAGCTTGATTTGGTTGCCTTTCTAAAATCCTGCGGTCTAGAGACGGTGCGTAGCCAGCGCAAATTCGCCGAGCTGTGCGAGGTAATTAGAAAAATGGAACCAGAAAAAATTGCCCTTTACCATGATGTTGCAATTTCTACTTTTGCCGCGGCCCCCCTTCCGAAAAAGGCGTTTCAAGTGAAGAGATACAAGGGGGCAAGCGATCGTGTCCGAAAGATTATGGAAAAAAAGATCCTTGAAGAGCTAGAACGCGATCGAACAGAAAACTCCTCGAACGAGTGAGCCTTTCCCACCCCCAGCTAATACTGGAAGACATTGAGAATGCCCGTAGTGCGCTCCCCGTCCACACCGTTCCCCGCCCTGAATTTCCATAGCGTTGTCAAATACGCTATATTTATTAACGGGAAAGGTTGTTTGTTATTATGCATCCCGCTACTCGTCGTAATCTTGCTTTATCGATAGCTTTGACATTTGAGGGGAACGAATTTGGTGGTCGGGTTGCCCTCACCCGAGCCTTGCATCCCCCAGGTTCCAGTCGGAAGAAGCAGCCGTGCCCCTTCTTTCCCGACCTCACCATTCACTCAGGTTCCCTGTACCCGATCGTGAGCTTTACCGTTGGGCCCGGCTGGGGCCAGGAAAATGCGCTTCGATCGGGACAATTTGCGATTCAGGCCTTGCTTTCTGACCCCCGCGTGACGCGACCATTTGGAATTGCGGTCAGTCTTGGGGCAAAACCACTGCCTGACGTCCTTAGACAGGAGCTTGTTGACCTGAATGGCCGTATGGGTTGCGAAGTGGCTTTCTGGGACCCCCAGCCACATGGTGCTGCTGGAAAATATCCGGAATCTGTTTTTGGCGTCGGCATTCAGCCAAGCCGGCAAAAGGCATTACACAGTTTAAAGGCAACTAACGTGATTGGCTCAATTGGCCTGAAAGGAAACTCCCCGGTCCAGGCCTTTTGCCTAGAACGCCACCCCGGTATTGTGTTTGTTCAATTGAAACGAGATTTTTTACGTCCGGATGCAAACCCGATGACCGTAGAAAACCTCCGGTCCGAGCTCGGAAAAGTAGAAGGCGTGGGGGGGAAAGTTGTTTTTATTCTTGCTCGTCAGCTTGACGGCGACTGCAGCCTACCCCAACACCTCGCTCTCATCCGCAGATTTCGAGATCTTGGCGCCCAGGTAGTCTGTTTCTCTCGGGACGAAGCGCTCTTTCGTATATGGGATGGCCTATCTTCTTCTGTTTCCCTTTCTTCCAACTATCGAGAAGCCATTCAAATTGCCCGCGCTAAAGCTGAAAAAGCTTCGATCCCCGCGCCACGGGGCGGATGGGAGCCCTTTTTTCAGCCGCCAAAATGGTGTGGCGAGAATAATTGCTTTACCCTTGATTGGAAAGGAAAAGATGTCTCTCACGATCGGCAAAGATGGCATGACTCGCTTGCGGCACTCGGTGGCCGCCACGGACTCAGAGTTGTCCTCAATCTCGGGCCTCATGCCGCCTCCGATGATTGTATTGAAAGTTTTGTCGACCTTGCTTGCACCATGCGTCGAAAGGGCAGTGCCCTGGCTATAGTCTCCGGTAACCACGTTACCCTTACCGATCTGATGGGGGGAATCGATCAGCTGCCAACATTTCATGATATGGACTCTGCCAAGCGCTACGTACAACAGGTGGCGTTGCCGCCAAACACTAGTGACGCAATATCTCCTCTAGAATGGGTAGAAACATTTGTGAGCAATCCAGGCATTCTGGTGACGCGAATTCAGACCGTGTCATCCGCCGATTCAGGTGCAGCAATAAGGCCTTGGCTGCTGGCTGCACAAGGTGGCATCGTATTAGCCGTCCTCCACCATGGCGGAGCGGGACGCGTATACCTTCGGGAACTGGCGGCCCAGGCTAAGCGTCAGGGCCTGCCCTGTGTTGGCGTGTGTTCCAATCCACTTTTAAGAGATTCGA
>CAZPBV010000028.1:1728-15916 GCA_964584675.1 uncultured Bdellovibrionales bacterium | reverse complement strand
CAATGAATGGGCTTCGGCACCAGCGCCCCACAATTGGGATACTTGAAGGGTGGCCGCAGAGGCGGCCCCCTCGAGAGTGGAAAAAGACTTCACCTCTTCAAGCTCAGGCCGGTTCGCCTCGCCACCTGACAGATCCCGCCATCGCGCCCGAGGCTCAGAAATCCCCGCACTTTGATTCCCGGAAGAAGCGCGATCTTCTACCTCCTGCAGCGACTTTCGCGCTTCTTTCAGAAGATAGTAACGCCGTAGCTCGAAAACCTCGCCGCTTACTGCTCCCAAGCAACAAAGGCCGATAAGCAACTGAGCGACCCCCACTTTCATATTATATCAGTCAACAACATAGCGGCTCGTATCGCAATTCCATACTCGTTAGCCTTACGTACCACTTCCGCGGGGTCAAGAACTATTGTTTTACGAGCTTCTATTACCAGAGCCGAGGCATCGGCGCGAGCCATGATCTCTATCGTATCGCAACCGATGGTCGGTAAATCCAACCGTGTATCCTGGTGAGGCTTACACAGTTTGACCACAACGGCCCCGCGCCCGTGGCGACAAGTACCGGCTTCGGCGCGTTCCCTGACTCCTCCGCTACCGCCCAAAGTAAGGGTCCCGGCACGTAAGATAGTGGCATCGGTCCCATCGATAGCCTCAACTGCTACCACTACCCCCTCTCGAGCGACCACGGTCTGACCAATATCAAGAGAACCTATATGGCGGGCAGCCTCCCAACCAATGGCAGCCTGTTTCTTTTCTTCGGGCGAAAAATCTCGACTGGTGAGCAGGCCCGGCTCAGGAGCAATATCTTCCAGAAGGACATCTGCTCCGATCACTCGCAGGCCACAAGCCTCAAGCTCCCGACTGACCCCTCTGAGCAAAACATCGTCCTTCACGCTACCGAGCCGAGCAATAAGACTTATTGCCGCAAAGTCCAGCCGCACCCCGGAAAATAACCTTGGCCGTCGAATCCCACCCGCAAAAATCACCTCTCGTGCACCGCTCTTTTTGAGAAATGAGCGCATGCGCCCCAACTGTCCTATGGTTATCCACTGGCAAGAAGTTGCCAAAGCCTCGATACGCGGATCGGCTTCCCCGCGGTAAGCCACCACAGTAACACCAAGTCCCAAAGCACGCGCACGCTCGGCAAGCGCAAGAGGCAAAGTCCCGTTTCCTGCAACGATGCCGACGGGTGAGTGAAGATCCTCTCGGCAAGAGCTACGGTCGGAGACAAGCTTGTTGATAGCCGAGGCCACTGAAACACCCCACCTTTCACTCAGGTCCTATCACCGTTCACCATCCTGCTCTTGCCTACCGCTCCCTTGATCTCCCGAGCGACGCAGTGCACACAGGCCGCGACTGGTCGGGTCGGCGCAAAAATCTATAAGCTGGGCAGCAAGCGCTCCCCCGTCACCTGCCGCCCGCGCTGCAGACACCCGCTCGCTCAGCGGACCTCTGGTCCAGAACAGCTCCCGATAAATCTCACGCAGTAGCGAAAGTTCTTTCGAAACCACCCCTGCGCGCTTGAGTCCGACGGTATTGAGACCCACCAGCATAGCTCTGTCGCCTTGTACCATGCAAAATGGCGGCACATCCTTACTGACCATGGCTCCTGCTGCTATCATGCTTCCGTCACCAAGCCGCACAAACTGATGAATCCCGCACAAGCCGCCAATCGTGACACGATTTCCAATAACTACATGGCCCGCAACAGCCGATCCATTGGCAATAATATTGCCGTCCCCAACAACATTATCATGCCCGACATGGGCTCCCGCCATAAAGAGGTTACCGCTTCCAATGACGGTTTTCATCCCGCCCCCCTCAGTTCCAGGCTGAAGGGTTACGTATTCCCGGATGATATTACGTTCGCCAATAATGAGTTCGCTGGGTTCCCCCCTGTATTTGAGATCCTGCGGAATTGCGCCAATAGAGGCAAATTGAAAAAACCGGTTCCGCCCTTCGCATGTAGTACGGCCCTCAATGACCACATGCGGACCGACTTCACAGCCCTTCCCCAATTTTACATGCGGTCCAATGATAGAATACGGGCCGACGGAGCAGCCCTCAGCAATCTCTGCACCATCCGAAACGATCGCCGTTGAATGAATAACGGCACTTGCGTGAATTCCTGACATTCTTCCGTTTCCCTTCTAGTCCCAAGCGACAGAGTGACCGGGTCGAGCTAGTCTGCCTCAGCCGCCGAAAGTGTGCCCGATGCAACAACCTTACCATCGACTGTTACCGTTCCCTTCATAATCCACATAGGACGGCGCTTCCTAACTGAAAACATTTCTATTCGCAGGGTATCCCCCGGAAGGACCTGCCTTCTCCACTTAAAATCAGTAGCGCCTATCAGGAAAACGGTCTTCGACGGGATGACCCCTTCCTTAGACTCGCGAGCCAAAATACAAGCAGCCTGCGCCATGGCCTCAAGAATCATAACGCCAGGCATGACGGGGCGACCAGGAAAATGCCCTTGGAAATAAGGCTCGTTTACGGAAACATTCTTAATGGCGACAATTCTCTCGTTATCGACAAAATCGATTATTTTATCGACCATAAGAAAAGGATAGCGATGAGGTATTATCTGCTGAATGGCAACAGAGTCATATACCACCCTTTCACCGCTCCCCTCCTCGCGTTCTTCTGACCCTTGCCCCTCTACCGCACTGACCATACCATCCCTCCCGACAAGCCAACCAACCCTTTTTCGCCTGCTCTCGCAACCCGCTGCAGCTAGCCAACGCCTTTCTCGTCAAGCGCTGTAATGACCACGCTCGTAATATCAAAGCGATCATTAGCATACACCACAAAGCGAGGGTCCTTCTCGACAATGAGCGGATACGTGCCGCTCGCTGAGAGCTCATGAATGACACTATCTATGCGCTGAATAACTGCTCCCATGGCCGCATCATTCTTCTTTGCCAGGTCTTCACGATTGTCATCCATCGCTCGCTGCATGTCCCGTTCACGCTTGGCAATTGCTTCTTTTCTCTCCTCCAGCGCCGCGTCAGAAAGCACATTCACCTGCTTGGCGGTGTCCGACTTGAGCTTATCAATTTCGCCCTTGAGCAGCTGCAGCTTCTTCTCGGCCTTTTTAACCTCCTCTTGCATGGTATTTCGAGCGGCCTTTCCTGCGATTGATTGGGAAATTATCCGCTCCATATCGACAACATAGATTGCGCCCCTGCCAGAATAGATTGTGCCACTGCCAGTTGCCGGAGATCCCTCTTCCGCAAGCACAGCCGCTCCCGCAAAGCCCAAGACGGTCACCACAATGATGGCCCGGCACATACGATTCATGGTCCCCATACCAAAGTTATCCTGAAAAAGGCAATGCAAACGTACTCTTATAGAACGCCACCGCTATAAAGTCCAGCTATCGGGACACTCCTGCAAGTCCAACATGAGGGCTACAGCGGAGCGCCAAATGAAAAGAAGGTTACCATGGAGTCTTCCCCTTCCTCGCGATTGATAGGGAAGCCAAACTCCACTCGAATAGGCCCGATTGGAGAGGACCAGCGAATTCCAAAACCGTAGGCTGTTCGCAACTCGTCAACCGCTATCGACTGCTTGTCATCAAAAGCTTCGCCGGCATCGTAAAACACGACTCCTTTGAGGCCTGCGGGATTAACCAAGGGAAAAATCAGCTCGAAATTATTGACCAACTCTTTGCTTCCACCATACTCATTGCCGTCTTTATCCTTTGGCCCAAGAGAACGCACCTTGTAACCACGAACCGAGTTAATACCACCCGGGAAGTAACGGCGATAGAGCGGGAAAGTGTCGCCATTGTAGGTTTCCCCATAGCCCACGCTGGTGCGCCAAGAAAAAACAAGATCTCCATAGGACGACTGAACCAAGGGATAATAAAGTGTATTTTTCCCTTCCAGAAGATAAAATTCTTCACTTCCGCCAACCCCGGTTAACTCAACCGACACTTCCTGCCGCGAACCAGAAGTCGGGTTAAGTGGATTGTTAATGGTGTTCCTAAAAATTCGCGGAGTAAATCCAGAGGCTGTTGAGGCCCCTTCCGAATCTTTGACCAGCTGCGCTGCGCTATCTTCGTCCACATCCGAGATCTTGATATCAAGATACTCATACTTCAAGTCTGCGTTAATATCCTCGAAAGTCTCCCCGAAGACCTCTTCGAGCGGATAGCCCACGGTGGTTGATCCGCCCGCTAACCGCCTATCAAAATCGGCATACTGTCGAAACGTTCGCAACAAATCGACACCCCCGAAAACGTGAGAGTCGAACAGCCGCCTATCGTCAAACGAGAGGATAACACTATCCCGCTCCGAACCAATATCGCCGTTCAACGCCACCTTTCGCCCCGTTCCGAGAATGTTATTCTCCGATAATCGAAAATTAAAAATGGGCCCGTCAGAACTGGAATACCCGGCACCTGCAGAAAAGGCCCCGGTCGATCCCTCACGCACATTAACTGCCAAATCAACCATGTCACTTCCCACCGGTTCTTGGCTGATATTGACCTCCTCAAAATACCCTAAGCGCTGGAGCAGTTCTTGGCTGCGTCTAATTTTTGATCCGGAATAGATGTCTTGTTCATCGATCTTGAGCTCTCGCCGAATGACGTTGTCATAGGTCTTTTCATTGCCCTTGATATCAATGCGATTCACCTTGACCATCTGGCCCTTCGCTATTGAGAAATCGATATCAACGGTATTTTGAGCACGATTGACATTTGTATCCGGCACCACATTGGTAAAAGCAAACCCCTGATCAGCGATGCGCTCGGTAATAACAAACGAGTCCTGACGAACCTTGCTGGCGCTAAAGATGTCCCCGTGCTCAGTGGAAATACCTTCAAGTGTTTTTTCCTCGCTTCCTTGAAAAAGATCCCCCGTCGCTGAAAGCGCCCCTATATAAAAAACAGGGCCCTCCGAAATATCGACGGATATATGTAAGCCGTCGTCCGTCTTCTCGATTATGGGATCACCGATAGTCGCGTCAAGATACCCATGGTCCAAAAAATACTGCCGCAAGAGCGCCTTATCGTTATCGAGCATTTCTTGATTCAGGCGCCCCGTGCCTGTCAGCCAGGAGTTCCACCACTTATATCGCTTAGTCTGGATTGCTCCGTGTAAATCACTTTCATCAACATCTTTCAAACCGCGGAAGGAAATTTCCCTAATTTGGTAGCGCTTCCCTTCCGTCACGGTAAAGGTGACATCCACCTGATTCTCGCCCACTGCAACCACCGAATAGTCAAATGCCGCGTCGTAGTACCCCTTGCCTTGGTACATCATGACCGCCTGGCGCATCAAACCATCTACTTTGGTCTTATCAAAGAATCGCCGCGCATCGAATTTGAGAATCTCGGCAAGATCAGATTCCTCGACCGCCTTGTTGCCGCGAATAAAGACCTTTCGCACGATGGGTTTTTCAACCACCTTAAAGCGTAGCGCTGTTCCACCGTCTTGTTGAACGACACTCGCGGTGACTTGCTCAAAAAAACCTGTCGAGTAAAGGGTCTTTACATCCTCCGAGACCTGCTCTTCCGAAACTTTTCCCGACGCGTGCTTCATTTGACTCTTGACGGCGGAGGCATCAATTCGCTGGTTACCTTCCACCAGCACCTGGGAAATTTCGTACCCCTGAGCGGTAACTGTCTCTACCGAAAAAAATAGAAACAAAGCACACCACCATGCCTTTGCCCGTAACAACCGAACAGTTCGAAAAGATTTCTGCGTCATGACCTTCCTTCTTGCTTAGCGCATTTGGCATTTTCCACCGCCGCTGACTCTACACGCAAGTGTCCTCCTGTATCCATCCGAAGAATGATATCGAGACTATGAGCCAACTCCATATGGTGAGTAACGATGAGCAGGGTTGCCCCGGTCTCTTTGGTCAAGGAAAATAACAATTCCTGGGTTTTTTGGCCCGTATCCTCGTCCAGATTACCGGTGGGCTCATCGGCCAGCACTACCGATGGGCGGCTAATCAGGGCGCGAGCAATAGCGACGCGCTGCTGCTCGCCGCCGGAAAGCTGGCCAGGCCGATGACTCGCACGGTCAGCCAGACCCACATAATCGAGGAGCTCACGCGCCCGGGCCCGAGCGCGCGCTTCCCCAGCAACAATAAGCGGCATAGCCACGTTTTCTTCGGCCGAAAACTCGGGCAAGAGGTGGTGAAACTGAAAAATAAACCCTATCTGGGCCCCGCGGAAGGACGAAAGCTCCTCGTCATTGAGCTGGTACAAATCAGTCTGATTGTAGAACACTTTGCCTGCGGTGGGGCGATCGAGCCCTCCCAAAAGATGGAGCAGGGTAGATTTTCCTATGCCCGAACGACCGACTACCCCGATAGAAGCTCCGGCGGGAAACTCGATCGACAAATTGTCAATAATGACCAACTCCCGGGTAGCATCGTGATAAACCTTGCGAAGATGTTGCACTGAGACATTCATACGCTACTCGTAACGAAGCACCTCGCAGGGACTCAAGCGGCTCGCGCGGCGGGCAGGATATATTGTTGCCAAACAGCAGATGACAAAAGCGCACACCGCGACGAGAAGAAAATTGAAAGGATCCATGTGCACCGGAACCCGGGACATTTGAAAGATTCTCTCATCGAGCGGAAAACCATACGTCTGAAGCGCCACACATCCCAGGTAGCCGGCAATCAGTCCCAAAATAGTTCCAAGGGCTCCAATCGCAGCGCCTTGAAAAACGAAGATTGACCCCACCTGCCGAGTGCTGGCGCCAATAGTTTTTAGAATTGCGATATCTTTTCGTTTCTCCAACACCAGCATAATGAGAGTTGCAATGATGGAAAAACTCGCCATCACCACGATGAGCATAACAACAATAAAGTAGACTTTTCGTTCTAGCTCCATAGCCTCCCATAGGGGCCGGTTCAGTTCGCCCCAGTCTCGCGCATAGACTCCGGAGTCCAAAGGAACCAGTGCTTCAACAATCTGCGTGGTAATAGCTGCCGAATTATCAAGGTCAGCCACGCGAACCTCTAGACCGGTAATGGTCTCTCCAAAGTCAAAAAAACGCTGCGCTTCTTCAAGCCCGATATAGGCGAGGCCCGATTCATACTCTATCAGCCCCGAGTTATAAATCCCGGTCACCACAAAGCGTCGAAATCGAGGCACTAATCCAAAGGGGCTCGATGTGGTTTGCGGAGAAAAGACCGAGACCGGTGTCCCAATAAAGAGGCCTAGAGATCGAGCCAATTGTTTGCCAACCACAATGCCGGGCAGGCGCGGCTCGGCATCTCTTTGGTCAGAAGAATCCCCCGCTATGGCGGTCAGTTGCTGCCCTTGAATGGGAGCAGACTTGAAATAACTTCCCACGTCAGAGCCTCCCAGGTACTCGCCAAGTTGCGCGCCCGACGCGCTTTCCGGTTTGACCCCTTTGATCAGCACGCCAGCCGAGCGGTCTCTGACACGCAAAAGAACTTGGTTTTGGGTAAAAGGCGACACTGACTGCACCCCAGATATGCGAGATATAGCGGAAGCCAGACGCTGCCATTCAGCGATCCGGCCCTCAAATGCGCTCACCAAAACGTGCGAATTTGCCCCGGCCAGACGAGTTTTCAGTTCAGTTTCAAACCCGGTCATGATGGCCATGACCATGTTGAGCACCATCACTCCGATAGCAACGCCCAATATCGATATGACCGTGATAATGGTAATGAAGGCTTCCGAGCGTTTCGACCACAAATACCGCAGGGCCACCCTTCGCGAAAACGCTAACGGTCGCACGTTAATCTCCGCCCTTGGAGGGCACAGCCAGTTCCTCCCTATCTACGCTCCCGACAGCCAACTCATGCTGATGAGCTTCGTCAGGACGAAGTTGGGGAAACAGAATAACATCTCGAATAGAGCTTGAGTTGGTCAGCAGCATAACGAGACGGTCTATTCCTATTCCCTCGCCGGCAGTCGGGGGCATGCCGTACTCGAGAGCGCGCAAAAAATCTTCGTCCACGTCGCAGGCCTCTTCGACTCCATGATCCTTTCTCTCAGCCTGGTCCTCAAATCGCTGCCGCTGATCGATAGGATCGTTCAGTTCAGAAAAGGCGTTGGCCAATTCCATCCCTGCAACGATAAGCTCAAAGCGGTCGGTAATGAGGGGATTATCAACATTCTGGCGCGCCAGAGGAGAAATCGAGAACGGGTGGTGCGTAATAAAGGTAGGATGAATGATACGAGGCTCGGTCAGCTCTCCCCATAACTCCTCCAGGCAGCGTCCCCAATCATCCTCCTGGGGCAGCTCCACCTGGTAATGCCGGGCTGCGGCGCGAACGCCTTCGAGTGTTTCAAGCGCATACGAACGATCGACCCCTCCTATTTCGTACATCGATTCCACCATACTGATGCGCCGCCATGGCCTTGAAAAATCAAGCTGCTGCTCTCCAAATTGCAGGGTGGTGCTACCGCAAATATCTTTCGCCAGGGACTCAATCAACTCTTCCGTCAGGGTCATCAGGTCCTCAAAGGTTGCATAGGCCTGATAAAACTCCAGCATGGTAAATTCAGGATTATGCTTTTTCGAAATTCCTTCGTTTCGAAAGTTTCTGCCAATCTCATAAACCCGCTCAAAACCGCCGACAATCAGCTTCTTCAATGGAAGTTCAAGCGCAATTCGAAGGAACATGTCACAGCCCAGGGCATTATGGTGGGTTGAAAATGGCCGCGCTGTGGTTCCACCGGCAACATGGTGCAGGACGGGAGTTTCCACCTCAAGATATCCGCGCCTGTCAAGAAAAGCTCGAATAGCGTTAATGATTCCCGCACGTCGCCGAAATATTTCCCGCACCGCCGGATTAGAAATAAGATCAACATAACGGTAACGGTAGCGGGCCTCAATATCGGTCAGCCCGTGCCATTTCTCGGGCAGCGGGATCAGTGATTTGACGAGCAGCCGAATCGACTCGACAAAGAGACTCTTTTCTCCGGTCTTGGTGATAAATGCGTATCCTGATACATGAACGATGTCGCCAATGTCAAAATTGCAAAAGTTCTCAAAGGGCTCAGCCCCTACAATGTCGCGTTTTACATATATTTGAATCTTGCCGGCTCCATCGAGCAGGTGCGCGAAGGCTGCCTTTCCCATGAGGCGAATTTGAACTAATCGCCCAGCCAAACTAAAGCGTTCAGCCCTATCAGGTTCATTGACTAATGCTGCACGAATGGTCTCGGTACTAGCGGTCACCGAAACATCATTAGGAAACGGGTGTGTGCGACTACGAATTTCTTCAAGTTTCGATAACCGTACCTGCTCTTGTTCGCTTCTTGTCGGTGCCATAGATGTAGATAAAAAACTCCCTGAGACTAACGACTTAAGGCGATGGGCGCAAGTACCAGGACCATTGCCTGAGTTCCCAGGGTCCGAGCTCGATAGAGACGAGCTTGGCACGTTTGGTGCATAGGAATGGTCTATTGGAATAACTTCACCTATGTGTGTTCAAGCCAGAGGAACTCAATTGCAAACCATAGCAAGACATAGAAAGCCGACGGTGCTCATTCATATCGGCGCCCTCTCGCTTTCGAAGCGGGCTTTCGAAATTGGCGGGCTTTTGGCACTCCTACAGGTTCTCGACGGAGCCCTTACCTATGCAGGAATACATGTTTTTGGCTTTCACATGGAAGGAAATGCCTTCCTACGGGCCCTCATGCTGACCTACGGCGCCTTCCCCGCCCTCTTTCTCACGAAGAGCCTTGCGCTCATTTGTGTAGCTTGGCTGACCTTGCAGTCTCATAATCGCCGCTGGCTCCGTCCGGCACTCGGTTTTGTGGCCGGAATTTATATTGCGCTGGCGATCATTCCGTGGACATACCTACTATCGAGCGCCAATAGTTTGTAACACGGCAAAATTCATTCTCGCTATTGATTTGAAACGCGGCCGCTCTCCGGCCACATCAAAACTGTCCATCCAAAAACGTTCCGTTCTCCTCCCCTTCAATCGTCAACACGTCGCCTCTTTTTATTAAGGGAAACCCTGGCTGACCGGTGCTTGTCAAAACACAGGATCCGAAACGTTCCTGAAGTTGCTTGCGACTCTTTTTCCGAACATTCACCTCATAACGCGCCAGGTTAGAATCCGCGTCAACCTTCTTAAATTCTAACTGACAAGTGGCGAACGAAGCCCCAGCACGACTCAATTGCACCGCTAGTTGCAGCGCCTCAGCGGCCGTTGCATCGGCAACTGGCGGAGTTGCGCTTCCAAGCGGAACCTGAACAGTGATAGTCAACCGCCTCTCCCCTTGACTTTCAATATACTGAGCTTTGCCCTTGGCTGTAGTGGTCACGCCGGTGGTTTGGCTAAGCTTTGAGTTTCGTCGTCGAGAAACCGTGGTGTCGCTACCGTCATCTGAGCTTCGCGCACTACTCGAATTTCCGTGCGAGCGGGAACTCTCTGCCTCCTCAGAATCATCGCTTGAATGGGAGATTTCCGATCCGACAGACCGAGAGCCCGCCGCCGAAGATATTATCGCCGATGACGCCCTGCTGCTCGATGAGTGCGAATGGTCGTCCTCAGAGCCGCTATGCGCCCACACCGGAAGCACCAACAATCCGGTCAACATACAGGCGCAGGATAATGTCAAAAATACCTTTCTCATGTGACCTCTCCCCATGAAATAACAACTCTCGCAAAGATGCTCGAATTTAATGGCCTTCCCACGATGCGATTCTTGTATCACAGGTTGGCCGAGGGGGCCACCTTACGCCGGCAGCCTTACTAGAACACATCCGGAAATGCCTTCCTTGGGATTTTCTAAGGCTCCAAGCGCATGAGCGTTCAACGGGAGCGGGCCACCATGGACTAACTCCTTCATGATTATCGCAAACCCGCCATGTGAGCATGTAGCAGCTGCATCTCTCCATCCAATCTTCGAAGCGTTCGGGCGGTGTCGAAATCCCTGCGTATGACATTATTGGTCGCTGCTCCCGCACGGGCCAATGAAGCTCCAAGCATCAAGGCAAGGAAAGTCCTTCTGCCGCTACTGACCTGATTTGATTGAGGTGTCCTCTCACCTACGTCGTCTGCCCTATATCGGTTACGCTTCGCGTAGGCGAACGCACCTACGGCACCCCCGATGCCCGCAGCCTGGGCTAAGCCGCTCCCAACGGCGCCGGCGGTGGTTCTCATCTGTGAAAGGTATAGGCGCGTGAGGGGATTGATCTCCCCAACTTCGCTCTTTGGTAAAATTGAATCCGCCACCTCGACCGGGAGTGCGCGAAAGGAATCAAGGCCCCGAACCTGACCGAGGAGATCGTCAAAAGCATTCAGCGCAACTGAAGTCGACAGATTGTCCAAAATGCTCACCCCTGCGAGAGTTCCAGTGCCGATTCCAAATACCTTCAAGAGCTTTCGTCTAGTCGGTGAGCCGGACAGCACCGATATTTGAAATCCTAATCTTCGAAAGAGGTACAACCCGCCCGCACAGATTGCGACAAGCGCACCATAGATGGGGACTAACGGCAAGAGCTTCTCCTTGGCGCCGAACCTGCCTTCCCTCATCTTGAGGAGCCTGCTTAGGCCCGCGTATTTATCGGGGTTGTTTCGAATCTCATCCAGCCAAACACTGAGACTCCTTTGCTCTGCCTGAAAGGCAGGGGACGGGACGCCCGAAGTGGCTCGCAAATCGATAGAGTCAAGCCCAAGATGAGCCTGGTTCAAGACTCTCGCGGGTTCAATCGGCCGCGAAACCGGTCCAGGTGATTGCTGCTGCATAATATTAGCGAGTCTTCCACGCTCCCGCGATTGTCTACCAATGACGAAGACAAACACCAACTACCCCAGCTCTAACCGCAGTTCAAGTATACCCAAAGTTTGTTTTTAGCCTAGAAAAAATTGCGCTTATTTAAGTTCCTGACGCCTTGACGGCAAGCTGGGGGCGGCGCAGTTTTCGGGTTGAACTGTTTGAAGGACAATGTAGGGACCGGAGGAGCTGCCGCGAGTTAAGCGGGGAAACCTGGTGCGAATGCCAGCACCAAGCGGTTACTCGTGGCACGCTCTATAGAGGGGAGATCTATCTTTTTGACTATTACACGCTAGGACATGCGAATTGATTGCCGGCCAAATCATAACACTTGGTGTTTACAACGCCCTTTATATCTCCACATACTGGTGGGGCTCCCCCGACGGTATCTTCTACGAGCCAATTATTTACTTCTGCCACTATACTAGTATCAGTGACGCTCTCGATTATACTCTTCGGAGAGTCACAGGCATTTCCAAACCGCGTCCCCGTCGCCCTGATGGCCAAGGAACCTGGGCCTACGGTCACTTCAGTTCTTCTTATTGAAGAAATGGATCCGGCCGTCTTGGCTCTAATCCCCTCAGAATATGGTGCAACCGTCGTAATAACTGCGTCTTCAATCAGATCGATCCCGCCCGAAGGATAGTTTTGCTCAACATTAATTCCGTACGAATCTGAAGCGGATGTTAAAATCCTGCTCTTTGCGACGACTCGCAGGGACGAAGTGCCCCACACCCGAATGCCGGAGGAAGATTGACCGAAGGTCCGAAAGGTGGAGTTCTGAAATCCCGATATGGCAGCACCGCTGCCGATGTATAGAGCAGGCGATACGCCTCCTGACGTAATGACATTAATCTCATCAAAGGGCACCTCGCTTGTTCCTCCTTCGATGGTCATTCCACTGGCATTGGCCCCTCCAGTTGTCACCGTGACGGCTTTCATCGGCCCAAAAGTAACCTGAATGAACTGCAAACCCCGCATATAATGTATCGTCGAGCTGACATGTAAGTCTAAAATTAAACCAATAGCACCACCGGCTACGGTAACCGTGCCTGTTCGTGAATATAGGTCCCCTTCTCCAAGCGCATGAGCCTTGACGCGGACAATTCGATTGAAATGTGTGTCCAAGCTATCGAGCGCAAACCCGATTGAGCCGGCACTTCTTAAAGAAAGGTTCTCGAGAGCTATATTATTCTTGTTATGTACATACAGTGCCGTATTAATCGCTCGCCGTTGCTCTACGGCATAGGTCCAATAGGTTCTTTCATTTACTATCAAAGCCTCGCCACACCTTGGTCCAATAATGTGAATGTTATCCTTAGGAATCTCAAGCCTACCAATAGCGCTCGACGATGGATTTCTAATTATAGCACCCTCGCTCAAGCAAATAGTTATATTGCCGTCTCCATTACTATCGCTTGTTACCTGCATCAAGTCCTGGAACTGTTGAAAATCTTTCTCCCCGTCTACCATAGCATCGCAAACAACTATTCCGGCGAATGGAGTATTATCCTCCTTACAGGGTTCCTCCGCTTTACCATGCGCCCTCGTTTCAGCGAAACCGACCGAAAGGGAGAGAACGTATACGGTCACTAGAATCAGAAGAAAGCGAAGTAACATATAGTGAGGTCTCCTCTACCGATAGAAGGGCAAACTGAGCTAGCTTCGGGCAGCGAGCTAGAAAGTGCCCTCATTTTATATAAGTCAAGATCTCTCGACCAAGGAGGAATAGAACAGACTATGGAATTTTGCTTGCACGCAAAGACCCCCGGACAATTTCTCCCTTTTCTTCCCCGTGGTAGCGATTATTTGCCCCGCCCTTACCATCGGCTTCAACTCTACACCGCTTGAGGATTAACGAGTGAGCAACGTCCTTCAGGGCTCAAGGGACTACTCTGCAAGCTATGTTTTCCTATTGCTCGTTCTTACGGGGATTGCGCTGCCCCATCCCGTTTTCCTGAAAACGAGCCTATGCTCTCAAGAGCAAGACTCTCCAATCACAGCGACAATTCTTGCGCGGAAGATGTCAGGTGCCCTCTCCGTACCCGAGGTGCTCAAGCAATTTGAAGACCTCGGCAAAGGCTTCCATGCCGCTTAGCTGGGCGGCATGACCGCCCTTGAGCACAAGCAACGGCGGCTTGCCCCAGTGCTCCCACAACATTTTTGGCTGGCGAAGCGGAATCATCTTGTCCCCTCGCCCGGCAATAATGAGAAGCCGCTCACGCGAGGTGCTCAGGCGATGAAACAAGGGCGAGTGCACGCTGTAGGCTTCTCTCAAAAATTTTAAGGAAATCTGATGTGATTGTAGATCCTCTTTGGAATGGCTGCTCTTAAGAAGTTGCCAGGCTAAGTCAGGCAAAGACACCATCGGCACTACAGGCACACAGAACGCCAGTTCATCGAGGGCCGCCCACAGGGCCGAGCAATACCCGCCAAGACTCATCCCCAGAC
>CAZPBV010000028.1:0-1718 GCA_964584675.1 uncultured Bdellovibrionales bacterium | reverse complement strand
GCCGACGTGGGAGGTTCCCGTCGAAGATAGGTAGAGTCTGAGATCGCGCAAATCACGAATAACCTGCCCCATGGCTTCGTTGGTGAGCGCAATATTCCCCCCGGGAAATAGTCCCTCCTCTGCAACCTGCTTGGGTTTTCTCCTGCCATGAAACGGCAACTCGTACAGAACAACATCAAGCCCGGCTTGATAAAATAAGCCGGGAAGGAGAGCGAGAGAGTTGAGACGCTGATCTCCCATGATCCACCCGTGAATGGCTACGAGGGTTGCTCGCGCAGGGTGATGATGCCTCCAGGCCCGCGCATAGACTCGTTTGTTTTCAGGAAACCTGTCATACTGTTGCGCATAGTCACGGTTGACCACCTGGTAAGAACTTTCAAATTCAAGGTCAACGATGGATCCATCTCCCAATCCGTGCACCAGGGTCTCTCGCACAGCGGGCGCTTTTTGCGGTGGTTGGAAAAACTCCGCCAAATGTCCTCGATGTGCCAGCGTTCGATAATACTCCCCGGACTCACGCATGTGCTCTATGCTGGGGGTGCCGATAACTTTTTGAATGGAAAAGGCGGTGAGCTGCTTGGTTATCCACTGAATGGCCTTGGTCAACTCGCCTCCCCCGATGAGGGTGAGGCGCTCAAATTGGCTTAACCGGTAATCCGGGTGTGAGTCTATGAAGCAAAAATCTGAGATGTTCGACAACTTTCTAATCAAGTGCGATCCATTACCGACTAAAGAGCGCCAATACAGGTGCCCCTATCATAATAAGGTCGGAAGATTTATATGTAAGCTAAAGGGTTTAGCCTTACTTTATTAGATGGCATCAGATCCGCGGCCGATTCGAAACGGCATCTTTCCTCCTGAATTTTTCTTGAGAAACACCCTTAAGGTGGCGCAAGCACTTCTGGGTGCCAAGCTCACCACTACTATTGGAGGAAAGATAACGTCGGGCATGATTGTGGAAGTGGAAGCATATCACGGGCCAAAGGATCAGGCTTCCCATGCGTATCGAGGCAGGACCAAGCGCAACGAGGTCATGTTCTGGGAAGGCGGCCACTGTTATGTCTATCTTATTTATGGGATGCACCATTGCGTCAATGTGGTTACCGGCAGTGAAGGCGAAGGAAGCGCGGTGCTCATTCGAGCCCTCGAGCCGCTTGATGGCCTCGCCCTCATGAGAAGGCGGCGCCAGGTGTCAAACGATAGGCTTCTTACCAATGGCCCGGGCAAGCTATGCCAGGCCTTGGGCATTGATTTGCGCGCGCAAGGACAAGACTTGCGCTCTTCTGCCTTGATACGATTGGCGCCCTACCTGAGTGTCCGCAGCTCTGACTGCGTAGCTTCAGAGCGGATAGGAATTTCCCGCTCTCAGGACTTGCCATGGCGTTTTTTTATTCGCGGCAATCCCTGGGTGAGCATTTAAGCTGACGGCCCGATTTACCGATACTACTTTGTATGAAGTACCTCATGGGCCCGCTTTTTATCTTGATAGTGGCCTTTATGCCGCAACTAGCGGGCGTTGCGTACTTGATAGCATTAGGCGACCTGCCGCCGATGGCAGTGCCGGATGTTCTTTTTACGGCCCTTAGTTCGCTTGGATCTTGCTTTCCGCAGTAGGACTGCCTTTCACGGAAAGAAAAAGCAAGGAAAATCCCAGATATTCGCGACCTTCTAAAATACCGGCGCGCGCCGACGAAGACCGATAGCCATTCGTCGGCGGC
>CAZPBV010000027.1:11323-16116 GCA_964584675.1 uncultured Bdellovibrionales bacterium | reverse complement strand
ATAGTTCACTAAACCATTAGTGGGAAGGGGGCTCTTTCTGAAGCGAATTGAGCCCCCTTCCTTCTCCACTGGTGGTATCAATTTCCTTACTCTTGTTCCGTGCGGCACTACCTACTTCTCGATATCATTGTTTCGCATCCTGCTCCCGGAAGTATTCGAGAATTGCTCTTGCTTCCGGCTCAGTCACATTCTGAAACGTCATCGGTACCAAGAATTCAGCGAAAAGCTCCTGGGCAAGAGGATCCTTTTGGATCATCTCTTGAGGATTGAGAATCATGTTCATTATCCATTCACCTGAGCGACGCTTGGTTATTCCCTTGAGGCTCGGCCCTACATATCTTTCGTCAAGTTTATGACAAGCCCCACACTTGGTCGTAAAGTTTGCTTTTCCCTGCGCAGCGAGTGTTGCATCGAAAGCCTTAAGATCAAGATTTTTGACCGGCCCAACTCCACGATTCTGAAGCGCTGCCGCCTGGCTACTATCTTCCGCGCAAAGGTGGTCGGCTAAAGAAAACAGCACACAGAACACTATTAGAAACCTGAGCACTTCCTTCATATATGAAACCAACTTACTCGAAATTTTTGCTATAGTTTTTTCACTAAAGCGCTTTTCTAAAAAAAGACAGTGAGGTATTTATATCGAGCTCGGCAGGATTGTGCAACTTTTCTATGGGAATCAAACTATGAATACATTCTGGAAGAAGCATTTGTTCACTTATGCAAAGGCGCTGGTGGGATTGAGTCTTGCGGCTTCGCCACTTTTTGCCCAACCGCTATCGAATATAGCTTCCGATGCTGCCAAGAAAGTGTATGTCGAGCCTGGTAAGTACGATGATTTTTATGCGTTCGTGTCGGGTGGGTTTAGCGGCCAAGTTGCAACGTATGGGCTGCCGTCGGGGCGACTGTTGAAGGTTATTCCGGTATTTTCGGTCAACCCGGAGAATGGGTACGGGTTTTCTGAAGAGTCTAAGGCGATGCTTGAAACTTCGCACGGATTTGTTCCTTGGGACGATTCTCATCATCCGTGGTTGTCTCAGACCAATGGAGAAGACGATGGGCGTTGGTTATTCATTAACGCAAATAATACTCCGCGTATTGCGCGAATTGATCTTGCCACTTTTAGAACCGTGGAAATGATAGAGATTCCAAATTCTGGAGGAAACCACGGTTCACCGTTTGGTACCATGAACACGGAGTACCTGGTTGCTTCCACTCGTTTTGCTCTCCCAATTCCGCAAAAAGATATTCCAATATCGAGCGCTAAGGACTTTTCTGGCACCATTAGTTTTGTGAAGGTGGACACTGCCTCCGGCAAGATGGGAATTGCCTTCCAATTGTTTGTTCCAGGCATTGACTACGATCTTGCCCATTGCGGTAAGGGTCCTTCGCATGGGTGGTGTTTCCTTACGAGCTACAATAGCGAGAAGGCTACAACGCTGCTTGAAGTAAACGCGTCTAAGAATGACAAGGATTTCTTAGCAGCGGTTAATTGGAAACAAGCGGAGCAATGTATAGCGGGAGGCAAGGGCAAAGAGGTAACCGCGAACTATGTGCATAATACGTATAGTGAGTCGACGCATTCCGCAACCACTGAGAAGATGAATAAGGTTAAGACTCTCACTGTGGCAGATTGCCCGGGAGTAATTTACTACATACCAATTGCTAAATCTCCTCATGGCTCAGACGTCGATCCAACTGGTGAATATATAGTTGGAGGAGGGAAACTAGCGGCGCAAATAACTGCCTATTCCTTCACCAAAATGAAGCAGGCAATACAAGATAAGAAATTTGCAGGAGATTTTGAAGGTGTACCGGTTCTCGATTACGCCTCGGTGATGGCCGGAGAGGTTAAGAAACCTTGCCTTGGGCCCCTACATACCGAATTTGATGGAAAAGGCTATGCGTATACGTCGTGTTTTGTGAGCTCGGAGGTAGTTAAGTGGAAGTTAGGTACCTGGGAGGTTGCAGATCGCTTGCCGACATTCTATTCGCTCGGGCACTTGATGATACCTGGCGGCAATACTATGAAACCCTGGGGTAAGTACGTGCTTGCAATGAACAAGATTACCAAGGATCGTTACTTGCCAACGGGACCGGAACTGAACCAGTCTGCGCAGCTCTTGGATATTAGTGGAGACAAAATGCAGATGCTGTTAGATTTTCCAACGGTTGGCGAGCCGCACTATGCCCAGGGAATTGCTGCGGAGCTTGTGACCAAGCGAGCGAAGAAAATTTATCCGCTTGAAGAGAACAGGCATAAGTACGCCTGTATAGCGGAGGAAGATGCAAAGGTTGTTAGGGACGGAAAAAATGTACATGTATCGATGGCTAGCATTCGTTCTCACTTTGCGCCTGACAACATTGAGGGAATACAGGTCGGTGATACTGTATATTTCCACGTCACCAACCTTGAGCAAGACTGGGATATCCCGCATGGTTTTACTGTCCTTGGAGGAAATAATGCGGAGCTTTTGCTCATGCCGGGGGAAACCCAGACCTACAAATGGGTACCGACCGAGCCTGGTGTTTATCCGTTCTATTGCACCGACTTTTGCTCGGCCTTACACCAGGAGATGCAAGGTTATATTCGCGTGTCACCTCCCGGCTCTAAGGTGGCTCTTAAGTGGGGAACCAATAAAGACTTGAGTAAGTAGTCTGGTGGTTTCGTTTTAGCCAAACGGGGGTAGAAAAGTGGCTTCAGGAGTACGGTTTATTGTTGTGCTGGCTTCGGCTCTTTTAGCGGTAGTCTTTTTCTATCCTCTGTGGCGAATTGGGTTAACGGCCCCCCAGTACCCGGAGGGGCTTTTCTTGCAAATTTGGGTCAATAAGGTTACCGGGGATGTTCGTAATATTAATGTGCTTAACCATTATATCGGCATGGCAAAGGTTGAGCCTGAAAAGATCCCCGAACTGCGCTGGTTCCCCTATTGTTTTGGAGGGCTAACAGCCTTTGGGATTCTTGCTGCTGCGATCAATCGGAGAAACATGATTCGGTTGTGGGCACTAGCGGTGCTCCTTTTTGCCGTGGGCGGCCTCTACGATTTCTATAGGTGGGAGTATCGTTATGGAAACGAGCTATCCGATGATGCTCCCATGAAACTTGAAGATAGCTACCAGCCGCCGCTTATCGGCACGAAGCAAATACTCAATATCACGGCGACATCATTTCCTGAAATTGGGGGATATGCGTTTTCGCTTGGAGCGTTGCTTGCTCTGGGGGTGTTGCTTGGGTCGCTATCAAAGAAGAAATAACAACAAATTGGTCTTTTGTGCATTTTTTCTAGCGCTGCTGTTGTATGGCTGTGATTTGTCTTCAGAACCAGAGCCGATTCAATTTGGAAAGGATCAGTGCCAACATTGCAAAATGACTATTGTCGATCGTCGCTTCGGCGGTGAGTTCATTTCATCAAAGGGAAAAATCTATACATTTGATTCTCTTGATTGTCTCGTCAAGTTCTATTCACAGACCGGCGATGCTCAGGCTCAGGTATACCTGGTTTCTTATGATCGGCCGGGATCTCTTATGCGTTCAGACAGCGCCGCATTTATTTATTATGACACCGTGGATAGCCCGATGGGCTCTAAGTATATTGCGCTCTCATCTTCCGCGCAGGCGCGTCGTATGCTTGCCGATCCAAATGCTCCTATCCTATCCTGGCAAGAACTTCTACAAAAATATGCACCATGATCAATTTCCTCTGGCTATTTCTTGCGGCTGTAGTCGTCTCTAATCCCATTTTCGTTTGCCCTTCCGGATGTCAGTTTGCTACCCCGCAACAGGCACTAGAAGTTGCCGCGCGGGGAAGCGTCATTATCGTTAAATCTGGAACATATGACATCGATAGACCGTTAGTCATAACCACAGCCTTGTCTATTAAAGGAGAGGGGTGGCCGACTTTGGATGGAAAGGGACAAGGCGATATTTTTGTTGTGAAGGTCCCAGATGTACGTATTGAGGGATTGGAGGTTAAGAACTCTGGATTTAGTTACTTACACGAACATGCCGGCATTAGGGTGGAGGACACAAGTCAGTGCGTCATCGCGCACAACCGACTGGTTAATAATGCGTATGGAATTTATCTCGCCAACTCTGACCATTGCGTCGTCTCAGATAATGATATTGAGGGCATGTATGGTTCTGAGTCCGAGTCCGGCAATGGAGTCCATAGTTGGCAAGGGCGATACCACACCATTCAGGCTAATAAGATCAGGTCTCATCGCGATGGTATTTATCTAGAGTTCACCAACGATAGTCAGATAGTGGGCAATGAGGTACAGAATAACCTTCGCTATGGGTTGCATTTCATGACCTCTCATCGCAATCAATATCGGGAAAATCGCTTTGAGCAAAATGGCGCGGGAGTAGCGGTAATGTACTCCCGAAATGTAGATATGATTCACAATGTATTTGCCAACAACCGTGGGATGGCGGCTTACGGCCTGCTCTTGAAGGATATCTCTATTGGCGCGATACAAGGGAACGTATTTAGTGACAATACCTATGGGATATATATGGAGCAGACGAATCGTTCGCGGTTTGAGAATAACCAATTTTCCTACAACGGTGTAGCACTGCGAGTACTTGGTGATTGCGACGACAATACTTTTCGCCACAATAACTTTTCCGGGAATACTTTTGCCGTAACGACCAATTCGAGTCGTAATCCCAATACTTTTGAGGAGAACTATTGGAGTCAGTATGATGGGTATGATCTTGATGGCGACAATTTTGGAGATGTTCCCTTTCGACCGGTCAGCCTTTCGTCGGTGGTGGTGGAAAGATTCGATACAAC
>CAZPBV010000027.1:2086-11313 GCA_964584675.1 uncultured Bdellovibrionales bacterium | reverse complement strand
TGTGCTCGTCAAGAGTCCGCTTTTTCTAATCTTGGACCAACTTGAGCAGGTCTTCCCGATGCTTATTCCAGAACCCCTGAGGGACAATCGGCCGCTTATGACACCGTGGACGCAATAGCGCATGATCGAGATCAACGGGCTTACAAAATCTTTTGGCGATTTGGCAGTTTTACGGGGGCTCACTGGCACCGTTAGGACCGGATGTATAACCGGACTTGCGGGGCCAAATGCTTGTGGCAAAACTACACTTGTTAAATCTATTTTAGGTTTGGTAGTACCTGACGGCGGATCCATCTCGCTCGATGGTCACCTCGTGAATTCTGTGGATTATCGAAGGCGTATAGGATACATGCCGCAACAGGCGGAGTTTCCGCGCAACTTGACTCCCACTGAGCTTTTTAAGTTGCTTACTACTTTGCGTCGTCAAGATCCGGTACGACTTACAGAACTTGTCGAACGATTCAAACTTGCCCCATTTCTGCGCAAACCTTTTGGTAACTTATCGGCAGGGACTCGGCAGAAATTTTCGGCTGTAGCTGCTTTGTGTTACGATCCGACGGTCCTCATACTCGATGAACCGACCGCGGGATTCGATCCGGTTGCTTGTGTGATTTTTAAGGAATTGCTCTACGATGCGGTCGCATCCGGAATGACGATTCTTATTGTTTCGCATATTATTTCAGAGCTTGAGCAGCTGGTAGATGACCTTATCTTCATTCTGGATGGTCGTATTTTGTTTTCGGGGAAAGCGGAGTCTCTCAATCAGCTAACAAACTCAACGAGCCTTGAACAGGGGATCGTCAAGCTCCTCAGTTCAGGAGGTTCGCTTTCGATGGGGCAGCGTATCGGGTGAGAACGGCAGTCGCAGTATTTTGGTCGGAGCTAAGCAACGTACTTCGAAGCAAGTGGATCTATGCCTATAGCCTCATTCTTGCGTTTTTTGTTGGTGGTTTTAGTTATATTGTCGACGATCCTCGGAGGGCGGAGCTGGGGCTTGTCAATCTGCTGATTCCTTTGGCACCGTTGGTGAGTATCTTATTTACAACCACTTACTGGTATACGTCGGAGCGGTTTACCCAGCTTTTGCTTTCTCAACCAGTTTCACGCGCTTGCTTGTTTTGGTCTCGCATTACCGCCCTAAACTGGGCCCTATCTATCTGCCTTTTTTTTGGATTGGTGCTGTGTGGAATGTGCCTGGGAGTGCGCGACCCTGGATTGTTCTGGCTATTTGTAGCAACCATTGTGGTTGAATCAATATTCTGTGTGCTTGGCGCCCTGATAGCAACCGTCATCGTCGATCGTATGTGGGGGATAGGATTAGGGTTTGCGATATGGTTTTATTTTGTTGCCCTGCATGATGCTCTGCTTCTGCTGGTGCTATACTGGTTTCGAGATTATTCATTGCAGCTGGCCAGTATTGTTATGTGCGCGCTCAATCCCATAGCCCTGCTCAGGGTGCTGCTCCTCATGCACTTCGATGCCCCCTTGCTCCTTGGCCACTCGGGGGCCCTGGTTCGTCGGGCAGTCGAATCCGGGGCCGGCTACTGGTGGGGGGCAGGCGCCCTAGCATTATGGCTCAGTGTTCCGGCGGCGGTTGGTTACTACATCTTTCGCCGCAGAGACTTCTAGCCGTTCTTCGCAGGCGGCAGCAAAACGCCGTCTATCACATGCACCATTCCGTTGGCAGCCGGGATCGAAGCAATAACAGTCGCTCCATTTATTGTGGTCTTCCCGTTTTTGCTCGAGATCAGCGCGTGATCTCCATTGGACTGCCCAAGATCTCGCCCGTCAGTCAGCATCTTAGGAGTAAGAACTCCGATAAAGACATGATATTCAAGGATGTCCTGAAGCTGTGACTTGCTTTCCGGTTTAAGGAGACCCTCTACGGTTCCGGCCGGGAGCTTGGCAAACGCTTCATTAGTCGGAGCGAAAACCGTAAAAGGCCCCGGATTAGAGAGCACATCGACGAGCTCGGCCGCTTTGACCGCTGTGACAAGGGTGGAATGATCTTTTGAGTCAGCAGCTATTTGCACTACATTTTTCTTTGCTACATCACCTTTAATTTGTGACTGATCTGCAAATACTGAGCTGGAAATGACAAGCAGTGAAAGAAAGAATCCTGAGACTAATGTTCTCATAATGTTGTTCCCACTTGATATTAAATACTTCCAAGTCCTTTTTTATCGGAATTTAGGAAGTCGGTCAACGAGAGTGTGCGCTTGTAGTGATTTTATACTTGCCGCCGGTCAAAATACCGGAATTTCGATTGGCCGCAAGGATGCAAGAACTCATTTCAAAGATGGGCTCCTCTGCCCAGCTTTGAATCGCTCCAATCTCCAATGGGAGGCTCATATACCTCGTGCTCTCTTCGCTTCTGCGATGTCGCCCCTATTGTCCTAGGTTGGTAACACTACTCGGCTATCCCCAGGGTGAAGAAGCGATGCTGGGGGTTGTTTTTTTCCATGTAGCCTTTTTCCCACTGGCCCTCATAGAGGAGCAATAGCCTGCCACGGATATCGCGTGCTAGGAGAGAGGACTGAGTTTTCTGCAAGGTATTGGGGTCGCCTTCTACCATGACGCAGTGACTATAGGGAAGGACATCGAGAACCGTCGTGACCCCGTATTCATCTTCCAGCCGGTACTGGCTGACCTCGAACTGAAGCCGTCCCACCGCTCCGATGAGGGGAGTTCCTGAGGGATCGTGAATAGGGGTTATGAGGTGAATCGTCCCCTCGCTCGTGAGGAGTTCGATTCCCTTGTCAAACGCCTTGCGCTTCATGACGTCCGCCGGGCGAATTCGGGCTACCATTTCCGGAGCGAACTCCGGGAGCGGCTTAAATGAAATACCCTTGTGCGCCGCGATAGAGTCCCCGAGCAGAAACACTCCTGGGTTTGAAAGCCCCACAATGTCCCCGGCATAGGCGGCATCGATGGTGTCTCGATCTTTTGCCACCAAGCTAAAGGAGCGCGAAAGCCTAATCTCCTTATTGAGCCGGGCATGGTGCACCAGCATATCGCGCTGAAATTGGCCCGAGCATACCCGCATAAACGCCATGCTATCGCGATGCTTAGGATTCATATTTGACTGAATCTTAAATATATATCCCGAAAAGGAATCTGCTGATGGATCGATGAGGTGTTCCTGGCCACGTCCGCCTGTGACGGTGACGCGTCCGGGCGGGGGAGCAAGTTTAACTAACTCGTCAAGAAATGGCTCAATACCGAAGTTGGTGAGAGCCGAAGCAAAAAATACGGGTGTAACCTTGGCTTCCAAGAACGCATCCATGGAAAAAATGTTGCCGGCTCCCTCAAGAAGCTCGAGTTCTTCAAGCAGTTGTTTAATTATATCAGGCGAACAGGGGGGATTTTTAATGAATTCGGCAAGCGGCATGGTGCGCGCATGCGCTCGCAGAGCCCCGCCAAGTTCAGATTTTTCAAAAAGCGTCACCACGCGGGAAGCCACATCGACAACCCCGCTAAAATCCCGGCCGCTGCCAATCGGCCAAGTGCGAGGCGCTGCTTGAATTTTTAGTACGTCTTCTACTTCATGGAGTAGTTCGAGCGGATCCCTGGCGGGCAGATCCATCTTGTTAATGAGAGTCAGCACCGGGATACCTCTCATTTTACACACGGCAAACAACTTGCGAGTTTGCGCTTCAACTCCCCGGGACGCATCGAGTACCATGACGGCGCTATCTGCCGCTGTCAGAGTTCTATAGGTATCCTCGCTGAAATCTTGATGTCCCGGAGTGTCAAGCAAATTAATGATCGACTCCTTGTAGGGAAACTGCATGGCAGAGGCGCTAATCGAAATGCCGCGCTCCTGCTCGAGGGACATCCAGTCAGACATGGTCTGTTTCCCCCCCTTGCGTGCTCGTACCATACCCGCTGTGCGGGTCATTCCCGAATAGAGAAGCAGCTTTTCGGTGAGAGTGGTCTTTCCGGCGTCCGGATGGCTAATAATGGCAAAGGTGCGGCGTTTTGCCACTTCATTGGCGCAACGCTGCTTTCTGGAATTCTCGGAGATAGATTCATCCGACTGTGATATTTTAAGCTCTGTACTGTCCATACGGCTCAGCATAGAGGTAACGGGAAGGTTTTCCAAGATGCACTCTACGATAGGTTTACGAACTTGCGCAGGCACTTGCCAACGCTTGCCGGAATGCCTTGGTGCTATCGAAGCGATCCTCGCGACGAGGGGACAGCGCTTGTGCGAGCACATGCCATAGCTTTTGAGGCAGGAAGATGGGTCGCGACAAACGATGGGGAGCTTCTCGGATAGTATTGGCAAGCAAATCGAACGGGTTACTCCCCGCAATGGGCAAATTTCCACAGAGCAGTTCGTACAAAATCACACCGCAGGCGTAGAGATCTACCCTCGGGTCGAGGTCTAATACTCCACTGATGACTTCAGGGGCCACATAGCCGGGGGTGCCTCGCAGACAGGACCCTGACTCATCCTGAATGCCCCAGGCATGTGGTAATACCGGTGGGGAGAAATCTATCAGCGCTACCTGCTCGCGGTGTTCCAAGAGAGAAGTCACCAGCACATTTGATGGAGATAGGTCTCCATGAATGAAGCCGCACTGGTGAACGACTGATAACGCTTCCAATACCCGGTAGATGAGTCGAAGCGCCAGTGATGGCGAGAGGCCTGCAAAATTAACCGTAAGTTCATGCAAGGTGATGCCGCGCACGTACTCGGACACGAGAGCGGCAGAACCATGCGCCGTCACCCCAAAACAGCGCAGCTTGGGCACGGCGGGATGAGCAAGAAATAAGAGCGAGAGAGCCTCACGTTTCAAATCGCCCAGTACGGAGCGGCTCGACGAGATGGGTTCGCGCGTCGTCTTGATGGCGACCATCTGTGTGTTATCAATATCCTCGGCGAGAAGGGTATTATAGTTACTCCCCTCCTCGATCATCGATCGCAAGCGAAAGCGGCGCGGGGTTTTGCTCGTCGTCGAAACGGCACTGGACGGAGTGGGTTTGCAAGAAGTCAAGGGTAAGGGCTGAGGAAGAATTTCCAAAATATTTCCGGTATCGGACATAAAACCAAAAAAATCCAAATAAAACTTGCAAGAGTTCACTTGCCGCCAATAAAAATGCCCGGCTTACATGGTCAAAATCTGATCGATTTGGGCGGTTTCGCGGCCTGTACTGCGCAATCCCTGTACTGCGCAATCCCTGTACTGCGCAATCCCACAGTGTCGATTTTCTGCGGATGGCTTTCAGACATTTTCAATGTTCTTCAGTATAGATGTGGTAGCACAATTGTTGACAATGTACGAGAGGAATAAAAATTTTTTTTATCGCAAGATGGATTTGTGCTCAAGAAATCTTGTGACGGTTCGATACTACAACTCCGCGACGGGAGGGTGGCATGAGACAGAGGTGTAGTTTTTTTTCGGATACGTGGTTAACGATGTTCGCACGGCATCTTGAGCAATCGAACAGTGAATGTGGAATGTTGTTCGAATTGGTGCGGTGCGTGGGTGATGAGTTGGGGGGGGCTGCTCACGTCTCGTACTGCTGTGATACCGATATTTGTCTCTACGCTTGCTACGGCCGCTCTTATAGCGGACCGGCTGCGTGACGGTGGCGGGAGGGGCTTCCAGATGACACTGCTCATCATGGCAGTCGAGAGCAAGCGTATGGGGACGAGGAAGCCGATTGTCTCGATGTGCCTTCACGGCAGAGAGAAGGGGAGAATAGTAGGGGAGCGATTGGAGACGAAGTGAGCCGAGTCTCGTTACCAATATTTGTTAATAATGTTGATCCCGCCAGTCATTTTATTGGGTACCTGCAACGTCTCAAAAATCAAGGAGTGAAGTCCTTCTGCGCTATTCCACTGTATCGCGGAGCGACGGTAAGCGGTTGGCTTGAATGTCATCTTGTTCAATCGGCTGTTCACTGGGATAGGCAGCTCTGCTATCGACTCTTTCTCGTCAGTGAGGTCTTTGAGAAGGCCGTGCAAATGGCGCGCCATAGACAGGTCCACGCGGACGGGGCGAAAACTTCTTCTCAAAGCCTGCTCCAAACAGTGAGGCGCTTGCGAGCCGGGGGGCGGCGCTTACCTCGTACGCAGGGGCCCCCTACGCCGCTCTTCTTTTTTCCGCTTTTATCTCGGATGAGAAATCGGCATTTCCCTGACTCTTAACCGAGTCCTGGATCTTATTTCTGGCGGGCTTGTCGAAAAAATCATCGGGGATTGGGCCGATGAGCTGCTCGACTGAGTGCCTCCTGATACGCCAGTCGGACCCCAACTTAAAGCCTTCAATAGTGCCTGCTTTGATAAGATCGTAAACTTTTGGGCGATGGATGCGAAGAAGCGATGCCACTTCTACAACTGTCAAAAGAACCGGTTGTTGCGCTTTAGACATAAACTGCTAACTCCTCACTCAAGATTACTGCCGATGTAAGCTTCGGGCTGCTTGGAGCCCGAAACCACCATTTCCCTCGTTCAGAGACTGATTTCGTCTAATTCGAACAGCTTATAAATAAGCACGACTGGGATTCTGGGTCCAAGAAACGAGGAAATTTATCTAAGAATACCTCGTAGCGTTACCTGCCAAGACAAATATGTTCGTGTTCTCAACTAATTGGGCCGTCCGTATGGTCACTTCAAGCTTTCTTCACCCTACTTTCTGTGGTATTTTTACGGGCTTATTACATGAAAGAAGCAATTAACCTTACTAGTGAGCGTCCTGACATCCAAGGCATCATGGCCGATATTCGAGCCAGAGTGAGGGCCGAAGTCGCGTCTTCGAGTGGGTCTTCACCGGTACGTCGTTCACTGCCGACCCATCTTGCCGACATGAATGCGTCCTCTTCCTCGGGTCAGGGGCAACATGGACAGGGCGGGCGAAGAGCCGGCGAACTCTTGGCATCGGAAGAGCTTCGCTACCTTAATTCTCACTACGGCTTTAGTTCCCGGCTCGATCCCGCCTCGCTTGAGACGCACCGGTCCGGCTTTATTGGCAGATGTATCGTTCGCGTGAAGCGAAAGGTGCTGCGTGTGTTACGGGATTCTCTGCTTCGAGACTACCTGCAATCGGAACGGGATTTTCAAGCCCACCTGGTGAGGTTTCTTAACGATGTCAGTAAGTATGTGGATGCTCGAGATGCTTCGTGTTTCTGGGAGCTGGTGAGAAAAATTGATTATGACAGTGGACAGGCGCTTGAGCGTATTGAGCGTATTGCTGACGAACAGCAAGCTTCTATCGACGCCATAGAGAAGCGTTTCTTGCTTGAACTAAAGGAGTCTCTCAAAGAAATGGGGCTTCTTATCGGTGCTCTGAGCAGCCGAGTGTCGGGGTACGATTCGCGCATAAATGTTTTGGAAGGAGTGGTGAATGGAGATCCGCCGCAAGGCGAACATGGCTATCGACCAGTCCAGCCACGGAGTGAGAAGAGTTTGCCGTCCACCGCTTCAGCGGGGGTGTTGGTGGAGCACCCATGGTATCTTAGTCTAGAGAATGTGGCGGGACGCTTTCAGGATATCTTGGACATCGTTGCGGCTGCGGCATCCGCTGCGGCCGGGCCTATTCTTGAACTCGGGAGCGGGCGAGGAGATTTCCTTTCTCTCATGGCGAAAAGAGGGCTTGCCGCCTATGGCGTGGAGCGCGACGAGGCGCTGGCCCAGATTGCTCGTTCTAAAGATCTGAAGGTTGAGAGCGCGGACGCTCTTTCTCATTTGAAGAGTCTAGGCGAGGGATCGCTTGGAGCAGTGGTCGGTATTCGTTTTGTCGAGTACCTGACGTACTCTGAAATGCGAGAGCTCTTTGAACTCTGTTCCAAAAAAGTGGCGCCAGGAGGCCTTGTCCTATTTGAGGCGCTTAATCCGCAATCATTTTCTGCCCTCACCTCTGAGTTCTTCCGCGATCCTCGGCGTCATTGGCCGGTTCATCCCGACACACTGTCGAGTGCTATGCGATTGTCTGGTCTCACGATAACAGAGACGCGATGGCTAACTGACTTCGCGGTTCATCCGCACTTGCAGGAGTTGGAAGTAGCCAGCGACTTAATTCCGCGCTGGGCGGATATTGTTCAGTCTTTTAATCAGAATGTGCGCCTGCTAAATCACGTCTTCTTTGGCCCGCAGAGCTACTGTGTCGTGGCAGAGAAACGGGCGTAATGGAGCACTATGACAGGCCCTATGGCAGCGATTCTTATTCTCGGTGTTAAGATACCATTTACTCGGGGCGGCCAGGACGTTTTGGTTGGTAGCTTGGCGCGGGAACTAAGCGCTCGCGGTCATACGGTGGACTCGGTGGAGTTGCCGTTTGCGGTGCACCCAAAGGAGAGTTTGCTCCGCCAGGCGGCCCAGTGGCGCGCCCTTGATCTTTCATCTTTTGGCGGACGGCCGGTCGACCTGGTCATTTGCACCAAATTTCCGAGCTACTATGCGCGGCACCCGCGAAAGAGCCTGTGGCTGGTGCATCAGCACCGAGCTATGTACGACTTGTACGGTAGCCGCTATTCTGATTTTTCAGATGATCCGCGCGATGAGGCCTTGCGTAGAATGCTCATGAAAGGGGACAATGCGGTGCTTGGCGAATGCAGCTATCGCTCCGGCATTTCCAAAAATGTGGTGACTCGCTTGAGGGAATTTAACAGGCTTGATGCCGAGGTCCTCTATCCGCCACTTCCCCTCAGCGGGCGTTATGAATGCGGCCCAGCGGAGGACTATATTCTCTCGGTGGGCCGATTGTGCGCCATTAAGCGGGTTGATCTCATGATTAAGGCGCTGCCCTTTATTCACCATTTCATAAAACTGAAAATTGTTGGCACTCCGGATGAGCCGGGAATCATGGAGTACTTTCATAATGAAATTGATAAACATCACCTTTGGGATCGAGTCGAGTTTTTAGGGAGAGTTTCCGATGATGAGCTGCTGCGGCTCTACTCGCGTGCCCTTGCCGTATACTATGCCCCCCACAATGAGGACTATGGGTACGTGACGCTGGAGGCAATGGCATCGGGCAAACCTGTCATTGCGGCTCATGATAGCGGCGGAGTGCTCGAGTTTGTGGAACACGAGAAAAATGGACTGGTAGCCGACCCCACCAGTGAGTCGGTAGGGTTATCCATTAATAGGCTGGTGGAAGATCGAGAATTTGCGGCACGCTTGGGGGATGCGGGGCGAATGTTTATTGAGCAATCCGGGCTTGGCTCAGCCGGTTGGGATGATGTCATTGGGGGGCTGCTTTCGCCGCTTGGTTCTC
>CAZPBV010000027.1:0-2076 GCA_964584675.1 uncultured Bdellovibrionales bacterium | reverse complement strand
GCATGGTCAATGGTCTCGACATGCCGAGTACCCGGGGACCTTTCGTCCACAGCGTCTCGCCTGGTTTTCAGGTTCGTCAGTACGGGGCGGGGAATCTTGCTCCTCGTTTTGGACCTCCCAGCTTCTGCCGATTCTGGAATCTCAATTTGATATTGAGTGTTTTTCCGAATTTGTTGGAGAACGAAGTAGATGGCCGACTTTTCCCTATCAGAGTGCTGCAATTCGTCATGCGGACAAGCCATACGACTTTTTTGTTTATCAGGTGGAGGATGTTTCTTCGGCCAATCCATCGCGCATTCACCTGGGGCTCGTCCCCGGCGTGGTCATTTTCCATGACTTTTTGCTTTCAACCGATGGGCCGGAACAGATTCTTAATAGTCCTTGGACGAAGACGATAGAACTTTTTTTCTCTTATCGTGAAAAACTGACAGCTCCCGCCTGGCCGCCCCTCGATGCTATCTATTGTTCGCAGCGTCCGCATGCAAAACGGGAAGCCGGGATGGCGCTGCTACCTGTTTTCTCTTCGCCATCCCACCATGCCGAGTTTAGGCGTGTGGTTGAGTCCCGCATCACCGGGAGGGACTCTCCCGCCTACTATCTACCTCATCCGGTTGTAGATTACGGTCCGGCTGATGCTCGGTTCGATCGCCTGCTTTTTTGCGGTTCGGCGCGCCGGGATAAGCGTGCTCATCAGGTTCTCGCCGCCCTGTCCGAGGTGTCGTTGCCATTTGTCTTGAAATGGTTGGTCGCTGATCAGAACGAAGGGGCAGCAGCTCAGGATCTCATTGAAGAATTTGGTATTTCGGGAGCGGAGGTGGTGCCGGGGCGTTCGGTGCAACAGTGGGCAAGGTTGCTTCAAGAAGGTGGCATAGCGCTTCACCTGCATTACGGCTCCTTTGGCCAGCCCGGTCCATATCTTGCACAGAGTCTGATGGCGGGAGCGCCGGTAGTGGTATCAAATTTCGGGGATGGAGCCCTCTTGCCGCCTGATGTTGCCTATTCAGTGACCCCCGGCAGGAATGAGGCGGCGGAATTGAAAACGCTCGTTCGTGTGTTGTTGGACGGCAAATCCCCCTTGGCGACTTACCGGCCGGAAACTTCGCCGGCGCGAGTTTATGCCTTGAGCACTCATGAGCGCTCCGTGGTTGCGGCTGAACTGGTCGGCGTCTTGCAGCGTCATGGTGAAATGCTTCGGAGATTGCGAAACGACTGGAGTCTCTTTGAAGGTGAGGCGCGCCAACATGTGGTGAATGAAAATATGAAGTGTGCCGGCCAGGACCTTTCGTTACCTTGGGGTGGGAACGCGCTGGTGCCTATATTTGAAGAGCTTGGTTGGCATGGTTAATGCCGGGTTATGATATGCGTGCAGTTGAAAAGCAAGTAGTGCGGCGTTACGCCTTTGTCATTCCACGTTACGGTAAATCAGTTGGGGGGGCGGAGACCCTTGTTTCGCAGTTGGCAGAAAAGCTGGCCATACGCGGGGATGAAGTGGAGATATGGACCACCTGCGCTGCCGACAATCGCAGCTGGGACAATTTCTATCCAGCGGCCGAGTTTGTTGAGAAAGGTGTGCGAGTGTCGCGTTTCATGGTGGACCCGCGCAATCTTGATTTGTGGGTGCCGCTACAAATTCGCTTGAGCGAAGGACTGCAATTGAGCCTCGATGAGCAGCTTGAGTGGATGAATCACAGTGTCAATTCGACCTCCCTGTATGAGCATATCAGCCGCCACGGTGAGCGCTTTGACGCCCTGTTTTTTGCCCCCTACCTTTTCGGCACAACCTTTCATGGCTCGCTCATCCATCCGGCAAGCTCTTTTCTTATCCCCTGTTTGCATGACGAGCACTATGCCTATGTTGACATCATTGCCAGCATGTTTCGACAAGTGCGAGGCGCTCTCTTTAACGCTACTCCCGAGCAAGAGCTTGCCGAGCGGCTCTATGGGCAAATTGCAGGGGGCGAAGTGGGCATGGGGTTCGTGCCGAGCCCCGATGCCGACGTGCACTCGTTGCGCCCATACTTTGCGGAGTCTTTTCCCTATGTTCTCTATGTCGGTCGAAAGGAAACCGGCAAAAAC
>CAZPBV010000026.1:6759-16645 GCA_964584675.1 uncultured Bdellovibrionales bacterium | reverse complement strand
GATGGATAGCAGAAATACGCTCCCTACTATTGATGACCACTACCCAACTCGCGCGCCGAGTTGGTGTTGCTCAAAGCGTTATCTCCAACTTTGAGAAGTCTGAAAGACAAGCCGGGATTACTCTACAGTCTCTTGAGAAGATTGCGAACGCTCTTGAGTGCGACCTTTATTATACCTTTATTCCGCGCAAGGGGCTTGAGGAAGAACTCTACAAAAGAGCAGAGCAGATGTACTTGGCAAATGAAAATAAACTTGAGCATCACATGCGGCTTGAAGAGCAGGGCGAAAGCGTTCTTGATAGCGCGCACAGAGCATACGAAATCTTAAAATTCTACGGCCAAGTTTGGAACGAAAAATGAAACTAGATTATCCCGAAGGTGCAACTCCGCTCGATCCTAATGAAATGGAAGGCCTCCTCCTATCCGTTAGCACTCAAAAAGATCTGAACGCACTTGAAAAGGCAAATATTCGAAGCGGAGTTCAATGGGCATATAGAAGTCGCAAATTGAGGAAATTTTTATTGAGCTTTTCGGGGCTTATGTTGTTACATCAAAAGACCTTCGGGGAAGTATGGCGTTGGGCTGGGATCCCAAGAACAGCCGAGAAAAATATCGGTATTCCTCCTCACCAAATATCGGAGGAGCTCGGTAAGTTGTGCGCCGATACCCAATACTGGATTGAGAACCGTATCTTCAATTGGGACGAGATAGCAGTACGCTTTCACCATAGGCTAGTTTTCATTCATTCTTTCGTGAATGGAAACGGAAGGCATGCCCGCATCGCGACCGATCTCCTCTTGAAATTTAATAGTTGTAAGGAATTTACTTGGGGAGCAACTGACCTAGTTAGTGAAAGTGTGACTCGATCCGCCTATATCGGCGCATTGAAACAAGCCGATAAGGGCGATTATTCTAAGCTCTTGGCATTTGTAAGATCGTAGTGGAGGCCGTATTGCTGTCCCACGAGAAAAATACAGAGAAATGGCCAACCGCTTGACTCACAAGCCCTGTTCCCGATCCTCTAAACCACTTTTTCCAGCGCAATCAAGTGCTGATAGGCGCATAAACCGGGAAGGTAACTGCCGAGCGTTCGCCTGAGTTTTCCGAAAAATTGTAAGAACAGACGAACTGACTTTTTTTTGCGTACACCCTCGGCAAGGAGCAGCTCCACGGGAACGATACTGATAGAGTACTCCTTGACTCGCAGCGAGGGAAATCGACCAAGGAGCCCTATAATTCGGTCTTTGGTAAAGTGCTGCAGGTGGGTGCGGTCCAGAATGCCGCGATCGGTATAGTCAAACTTCCCCAGTAACAAACTGAGTCGAATCGACCAGTGGGCAATATTGGGCACCGAAACGAGGAGAGTCCCCCCGGGATTCAATAGCGGAAGAAGCCGCTTTAAAAATTCCTCCGGCTGACTCATGTGTTCAAGCACATCCATCAGAAGAACAAAGTCATAGGTCCGAACTGATAAGTCATCAAGGGTGCCGGCTACTTGGCGATAGAGACCTTCAAGCTTCTCTCGAGTTGCGGGATCGATCTCAACGGCGGAACTGTCGCCAATCCCCCGGTCATGAAGCGCTTGCCCCAAAACGCCGCTCCCCGGGCCTATATCAAGGGCGCGCGCCGTACTCTTCAGTGTGGAAATCCAGCCTAATGCCCACCAATGACTGGAACCAAAAAAGGGCTTAGACTGATAGCGCTCAAAAGGGGATTGCTGCGGCTGGTTCATAGTAGCCAAAATGGTGTACCATAGGCCATTCTGATGTGTCTATGAGTCGTAACGCAATCAAGTAGTCATCGGGTCATGTACAATCCACACTTACATTTTCATTTTGCAGGCATCGGCGGGGCGGGTATGAGCGGAATTGCCGAAATTCTGCTGTCATTGGGGTTTGCCGTGTCGGGGTCGGACGTGGCCTACTCCGAAACTTGCCGACGCCTTGAGCGCCTCGGTGCGAAAGTTTCAACAGGGCATTGTGCCGAGCATGTTCCCGAAGGGGCTTCGCTGGTCGTTTATTCGTCGGCCCTGCGATCTGATAACCCTGAGATAGCCGAGGCAAACCGCCGAGGTATTCCAGTCATCCGCCGTGCCGAGGTGTTGGCCGAGTTAATGCGCCTTAAGTTCGGGGTGGCGGTGGCGGGCTCGCATGGCAAGACTACTACCACCAGTCTCATAGCGACAGTGCTTGAACAGGGAGGCCTCGACCCTACGGTGATCATCGGTGGTCAAGTCAAATCGCGCGGAAGTGGAAGCCGCGTCGGCAAAAGCCCCTATTTAGTTGCTGAGAGTGATGAGAGTGACAGGAGTTTTTTGCTCTTGAAGCCCACAGTGGCAGTAGTAACCAACATTGACGCCGAACACTTAAGCGCGTACGAGTCACTTTCAGAACTTGAGCAATCATTCGAGAGTTTTGCGCGGTCGGTGCCGTTTTATGGTTTGGCGGTCTTATGTATTGATGATAGGCGTGTGCGAGACTTGGCGTCTCGATACGCCGGTCGCAAACGCACCTATGGGTTTTCTCCGGACGCAGAGTTGAGGGCGCAATCGATTGTACCCTCTCCGGCGGGATGCCAGTTTGAGTTATGGCGTCAGAGCACCATGGCAGCAAGAGTTTCCTTACCAATGCTTGGTCGGCATTTTGTTCAGAATGCCTTGGCTGCGGTAGCGGTGGGGCTGGAGTTTGAGATTCCCCTGCAGGATATCGTGCGCGCGCTGGAGTCGTTTTCGGGAGTGTCGCGTCGGGTGGAAACCGTTGGACAGGCGCACGGAGTCGTGGTGATAAATGATTACGGCCACCACCCGACTGAGATTCGCGCTACCTTGCGCGCGGTAAGGGAAAGCTATGGCGAAGCTGATAGGCGGATTTGGACCGTCTTTCAACCACATCGCTACACGCGCACGCGAGAATGTTTTGCCGAATTTGTAGAATCCTTTGGCGATGCGGACGATCTCGTGGTGACGGAAATCTATAGCGCCGGAGAACCTCCACTGACGGGGATTTCCGGTCGCATTCTCTTTGAAGCGCTTGCCCACCCGCGGAAAGAATTTGTTGCGGATGTCGGACGAGTCAGCGAAAAGCTCATTGATCGGCTGGCGCCCGGCGACATTGTGGTCTGTCTTGGCGCCGGATCTATTGGTAGTCTCGCTGACAAGTTGGTGGCCCAGCTTCAAGAGAAAGAACATGTCTCTGAGACCGAGGAAATTCGCTCCATTGGAAACATTTGACCTCAAATCTGCTGACTGGATTGCATCGGTCAGTCACCACAGTGGCCTTACCCCGCGCCGTAATGTGCTCGCGTCCAAGCTCACCACCTTTTGTATTGGCGGCCCGCTTGAAGCTGTCTTTGAGGTGCAGACACTTGATGATCTACAGCGTCTGATGCTGGCCCTGCGCCATGCAGGTCAGCCGGCGCGTGTCATAGGGGCGGGAAGCAACTTGCTTGTATCATCAGATGGATTAGGCGGCGCCTTTGTGCGTTTAGGGAGCGGTTTTCGGGAGATTCAGCCGTGCGGGGGCGATCGTGTACTTGTCGGCGCGGGCGTGTCTCTCATGACGCTCTCGCGCGCCCTCTGTGAGTCTGGCTTAAGTGGTCTGGAATTTGCCGGCGGCATTCCTGCCTCCATCGGCGGTGCGGCGCGTATGAATGCGGGGGCCCATGGCGGACAGATGTCCGACGTGATTAGCAGCTTGAGCTTCCTTCTGCCGGACGGTACGCTGGAGAAAGTTTTGGCTTGCGACTTACAGTGGGGGTATCGTTTCTGTGGCTTATCCCCGCAAGCATTGATCACGCAGGTAGAGCTTCGCATGGTGCCGGGAAATTTAGACCATATTCGAGAATTGAGAATGCGCTGTTTGCAGGAGCGCAAGAGTAAGCAGCCTCTTACCGTGCCGTCTGCCGGCTCTATCTTCAAGAACCCGCGCGTCGACCTGTCGGCCGGGGAGCTGGTTGAGCGAGCGGGGTTGAAGGGGGCGGCCATAGGAGGAGCGAGCATATCTCCCCTTCATGCCAACTGGATAGTGAATGAGAATCGAGAGGCGCATCATTCCGATGTGCTGCGCTTAGTAGCACGCGCTCAGGAGGAGGTCTTTTCCCAATACTCAATCAAGCTTGAGCCGGAGGTGGTCGTGTGGACAGTGTAGCGAGACGCTGCTTTTATGCTTTGACCATAGCGAGCCTTGTAGCCGCCATGTACTTGTCTGACAGGCCCCGGCAGGCCCGGGAGCTGCAATCCCTTTTGGAGCGATCCTACTATCGCGCGTGGATTCAAAAGGAATATACCATTGAGGGACTTCATCGTCTTGACGGGCGTGTTGTGCAAAAGAACCTCCCTTTGGAGCGCTCCAATTTGTGGTGGGTCTGGAATCGCGAAGTTGTCGCATCCGCGCTCGGTTCAATTCCTCTCGTTCAGTCTGCTAAGGTGGATTCTTGTGCCGGCCATTGGTGGGGATGCTTTGTCGTTTCGATTGATGAACGGGAGCCCGCATTTTATCTCCTCCTTCAGAAGGAGGGATGGTTGATTGGTGAAGATGGCGGGGTAATAGGTGCTGTTGCGGCAGATGAGTTGAGTAGCGCCGTTAGTCGCCCGCTAGAGGCTGTGGCAGAGCGCGGGCGAGGTGGAGCAGCTCTTCCGATTGTCACCGGGCTGTGGTCTCCGTCAATGTCACCCGACGTTGTCCGGTCGCGGCTTGCCGATGTGCCTCGCATCGTTCAGCTTATCGGCAACCATGAATTTCCTATACGTACTATAACATTTCGTAGCGGCAGTGATTTTATCGTGCATTTTGACACACTCCCCTTTGCGGTAACTTTTGATCTAGCAGCAGAGGATAATTGGGAGAGTCAGCTTCAAGGAAAGGTGCAGAGGTTTCGTTCGGTAGTGCGGGAGCTTGGGGCCTCTGTTCAGCAGGTAAGAAGCATTGATCTGGCCTTTACTCAAATTGCCGTTGTTAAAACCTCAGGCGATGTGCTTACTGCCTCGCAAAAAGCCGTTGCCCCCGGGTCCCGGGCCTCAGCTCGCATCTCCACGGTGGGCAAGGAAAGGAGGTGAGGGAGTGTCTATCCTTGTAGCGAGCCCGGATTTCTGGCCTTTGAATGAGACGTTGGGCCCGGTTAAAGTAATTTAAAGCAAAAATGAAAAAAGTATTGCCCAAAGAGGCAAACTGCGTTTAATTTGTGGCGTCATGGGCTCGCGCGCAAATCATATAGTAGGGCTTGATATTGGAACAACTACGACCACTGTTGTGGCTGCTGAAGTCCTATCCGATGCGTCCTTGGGTGGGACAAAACTTAACGTGCTCGGGGTGGGAGTAAGTCCTTCGCGCGGGCTTCGCAAGGGGGTAGTCATTAACATTGAGGCTACCGTCGACTCAATTAGTAAAGCAGTTGCCCAAGCCGAGACTATGGCCGGATTTGAGATATCATCTGTCTTTGCGGGAATTTCGGGCAGTCATATTAGTGGGTTTAATAGTCATGGCATTGTCGGCGTAAAGAACAAAGAAGTTAATTTTCAGGATGTCGAAAAAGTCATTGAGGCAGCCAAAGCCGTAGCTATTCCGCTCGATCGGGAAATTTTGCATGTGCTGCCGCAAGAATTTATTATTGATGAACAAGATGGCATCCGTGAGCCTATTGGTATTTCAGGTGTGCGCCTGGAAGCACGAGTTCACATTGTCACGGGGGCGGTTGCGAGTGCTCAAAATATCGTAAAGTGCGCCAATCGCTGCGGTCTCACCGTTAATGATATCGTGCTTTCGTCTCTTGCCTCTTCCAGGGCGGTGCTCTCTCCCGAGGAGCAGGAGTTGGGCGTGTGTCTGCTTGATATAGGGGGCGGAACGACGGACCTGATAGTGTTCCACGCTGGAGCGGTAAAACACACCTCGGTGTTGCCCGTAGGAGGGAACCACATTACCAATGATATAGCAGCCGGGTTACGCACTCCGGTTGGGGCGGCTGAAGAAATTAAGTGCGGATATGGCACTGCGTTACTCAGTTCTGCCAGCAAGGATGATACAATAGAAGTGCCTTCCACCGGCGGTCGGGCTTCGCGGGTGCTGTCAAAGTTGGTGCTTTCAGAAATTATTGAGCCTCGGGTACAGGAGATCTTTACTTTAGTGCAAAGAGACTTGGTGAAGTCCGGTTGCTATGACTACCTGACGAGCGGGTTAGTGCTGACAGGAGGAACGGCGTCTTTGAAGGGCATTGGCCAGGTAGCTGAGCAGGTTTTCAATCTGCCTGTGCGAGTGGGCCCTCCGCAGGGCGTTGGGGGAATTACGGATTTGGTCAGTTCACCCGACTATGCGTGCGCAGTGGGTCTTGCGCTCTTTGGGGTGGGCAACCAAGCGCAAGCGCGTTATTCGTCCGGTTCCAGCCTGGTGCGTAAGGTGGTTCGCGGGGTTGGTAATTGGTTCGCTCGGCATTTTTAATTTTTCATTTACATTAAGTTTAAATTAGTTTAAGTAGTTGATGCTTTCTCTCTATATTATTGCTATTGGATGGGGCGTGGCGATTGTTCCATAGGGCAGTTGTGGATGAGAGTGGATTTAGAGAGACTTACAGATTTTCTGGAAGTTGATCTTTACTTTTAGTTTTGAAGCGGACTAAATAGGGGATCATAAATTTCGTCTCTTTTGTGGGGAGTAGCGATGGACGAGAAAACACCGAAAAAGCAACAAAGTCGGGCTAATATCAAAGTTTTTGGTATTGGGGGCGCGGGTTTAAACGCCGTTAACAACATGATCCGTTCCGGCTTGGAGGGGGTTGAGTTTTTTGGGGCTAATACAGATGCTCAGGCACTTGCTTCAAGTGTTGCTATCAATAAGGTCCAATTAGGAGACGAGATTACGAGGGGGCTTGGTGCTGGGGCCGATCCGGAAATCGGGTTTGCCGCTGCTCGAGAGAGCGCTGAATCCATTCGAAAATCCCTTGAGGGGGCTGACATGGTCTTCATCACTGCCGGGATGGGCGGTGGTACGGGTACCTTGGGGTCCTCGGTAGTTGCTGAAATTGCTAAGGAGCTCGGCTGTTTAACCGTTGGTGTGGTTACCAAACCGTTCCTATTTGAAGGCAAGCGCCGCATGCGCAATGCCGAGCGGGGAATTGAAGAGCTTAAGAGCCGCGTCGATACCCTCATTACGATTCCGAATCAACGGCTTTTGTCGATAGCGGGCCGTAATACCTCTTTGCTCGATACTTTCCGCCGTGCTGATGAAATTTTGTTTCAGGCGGTCAAAGGTATCAGCGATCTGATTATTTTCGAAGGGTTAGTTAACGTTGACTTTGCCGACGTACGAGCCGTTATGTCCGAAATGGGCATGGCGATGATGGGAACCGGGGAGTCTAGTGGAGAGAACAGGGCGATTGAGGCGGCGGAGAAAGCCATTTCAAGTCCATTGCTTGAGGATATCTCGATTCATGGCGCTCGAGGAGTGCTCATCAATATTACCGCGTCCCCAGATGTTACCCTGCAGGAAGTTAATGAAGCCGCGGAACTGGTGCATGCGGAAGCGCACGAGGAAGCTAACATTATTTGGGGAATGGTCATTGACCCGACCATGGCGGATCGGGTGCGGGTCACTGTTATCGCCACTGGTTTTGGCGATAGGGCATCCGATGATACGTCAGTAACCATACCTCAGGTTGGGGGGATAGCAGGCACTTCAATCATGGGTGGAACCATGATGGCCGCAAATGGTTCTAAGGAGCTTAATGAAAAATTAGAGGTTCCCACCTTTGCCCGTAAGCCTAAGGAAGGGGGAGAAGTTATTAAGCTCAAGAAACTCTCTGTTCTTTCAAGCGCCGAGGATGAGGAAAAGTACGAAATTCCCACGTTTTTGAGAAAACAAGTCGATTAGTGGTCTGAAGGATAGCAACCGGGGAGAGGCCATTTGCTTTCAGGCTCGTGCAACTAAAGGTGGCGGGTGCGGTTTCTTTTAAGTAATGACGACAGCCACAGTAGTCCTCTGCTTCAAGTACTGATTGATTTTCTTTCTACTCAGGGCGACCTGACGGTGGTCGTGCCTAAGCACGAACAGAGTTGGAAGGGAAAATCAATGAGCCGCTTCGATACTCTGCATCTTGAGGAAATAGAGCTGGGGGGCAAGCCTGCCTATAGCCTCGATGGGACGCCGGCAGACTGTATTAACGTTGGAATCTATCATTTAAGTCCTCATGGGAAGCCGGATGTCGTTGTGTCGGGCATTAATGCTGGTCTCAATGCCGGAATAAGCTTTATTCTCAGTTCGGGGACGGTGGGGGCCTGTTTGGAGGCGAATATTGCGGGAATTCCAGCCATTGCCCTCTCTCAAATGTTTGATTCCGAAACCATGAATCGCTACTCGGCTGAATATGCCCTCCCGGACGGGGTAGCGGAAAGGCTGCATGAGCAGTACGACAGGCTCCTCCCTAGAATATTTGGGTGCTTTGGGGACAACCAGAAACTCCTCGGGGACGCCATTACCTGGAATATCAACTTTCCATTCAATGACAGGGCTGATACCACCCTTAAAGTCTCCTCCCTTGGCGCTACCTATTACGGCAGTTGCTATCGGCGCGAGAACAGCCATTTTGTGCATGAACTTCATGATGTTCGGCGAGACTCTGATCCCTCAACCGACATCCAAACCCTTCTTGCCGGGCATGTCAGTGTCACCCCCCTGGATTTGCGGGTTTTCGGGCAGGTTTCTCCTCGGGAGACAGTTGGCTTGCAGAGCCACTTTGCCGGCTGATTGCACCCCCAGCATCTTTTTGGCGTAGTTTTCACAAGCGGTGTAAAATATCAGTTTATGACGTTAAACCCAGTATCACCCAATCCAGGCGGGCCAGAGCCTGCCAAACCCCTGCTTGCGTCAGCTAGCGAAATCGCGGACCTAGTTTTCATTAGACGCGATTTTGCAACCGCCCTACCTCTTTGTGTCGCTGTCGAAAAGCACGAAAGTAGCCAGAGCCCGGCTCATAGAGTTCACCTCGGTCTAGCTAAGCTCATACATGGCATCTGTCTCGTCCAAATGAATCAGCGGCAATTGGGCATGGATAGGATTCTTGAGGCCGAGCAATCTCTAAATCTTCCCGATACTTCATCACTAGCCGTCCAGGTCTTATCGAAAGCCGCTAGCGCGTGGCTTTACCTGATGGGGTCTGAACATGAACGAGCAGGTGACAAGATCACAGCAGCGGCCGAGATCGTAAGCGATTTGCCGGGCAATTTTTTGGACACCGTTCGGGAGCCGCTCGAACGGGTTGCGCTCCGGCAATTCTATTTGATCCGCTCGCTCTATTATGGTCGGCTTGCTGACCGTGACAGGTGCCTGGCAGACGCGCAACAGGCGGTTAGTGTTTCTGAGGCTGTATTTGGCGCTGACCATGCCGCGCTCATAGAGCCGCTCGATACTGCCATGAGGGCGGCATACACCCAGGGATCTTATGACGCAGCACTATCGGCAGCTTCTCGTCTGGTAAAAGTATGTCGCAAGGCCGGAGACTATAGTGAAGAGCTTGTCGATAGTCTTGAATTTGCGGCCCGTATTTACTTGCGTCAGGGGAAGTACACGGATGCTCGGCGCACCATACGTGAGGCCATAGCGGAAGGGCGTACCCATTTTCCAGTTGCGGAAGAGCTCACTAGGGATTTCCGCCTGTTGGCAGTGCATATTGATGTTTTTGACCTGTTTGACCAAGGACGCCGAGCATGGAAAGAAGGATCTTCTGCCGATGCCAAAGCAAGCTTTTTGCAGGCGGCGGAACTATGTCGAGGTGGCATCAGGGAGTTTGGCCGTGACTTTGGGCTTGGTTTAGCCCTTGATATTCATCGTCGATACAATCGAATGGAAACGAATCCCTACAATGTAAAGGGAATCTTTGCTGAACTGTATGCGCTGATTGAGCAA
>CAZPBV010000026.1:0-6749 GCA_964584675.1 uncultured Bdellovibrionales bacterium | reverse complement strand
TCTCTCTGAAGGGCTTCGAAGTTGCTCCGACCTGAGTAAGGCTCAAGAGCTATCAATGCACGCCTACTCGAATCTCATGAAGGCCGGCGGCGTGCAGAGGTGGCCTCAGCTCCTCTTTCTATTATCTCTCCAGCAGGCTCTTATTTCGCTTGAGTTAAACGAGGGAGAGCGCGCGGAAGAGTGCGTACGCACCGCGCAAGCAATTCCGCGCGCCAACACATGGCGGGATACCTGCGCTCTCAAGCACCTATTGGCAGCCGCGGTTGCTACCCAGGGCCGCTTCTCGGAGGCCTTAGATCTGGGATCAGAGGCGCTTCGAGTGATTCCCCGAGAAGACGGCTCCGGCGAGTTTGAGAGAGCGGACTTGCTGAGGTTTCTGGTTGATTGCAGATGGAAGCTGATATCGCAGACTTATGGCCGGCTGAGCATCAAGGGGGAAGGGTTTGAGGAAACAAGAAGTTGGCTGGAAGCGGCGAAGGACAATCTCGAGCGGGCGGAACTATGGCATGAGCACCTTGAAGTGTATGCCGATATTCTGATGCGCCAAGCCGTTATTACGATGGTTGAAGCAGTGGAAGAAAAGGATGCGGTACGGCAGGCAACTAAGTACGAGATAGCCGAAGGGGAACTAAGCCGCATTCAGCAGTTGTTGGTCGAGCACAAGAAGACCGAGACTTCGTCTTATGCGGCCGTGCTCATGAATCGAGCGGTATGTCTTGAGAAACTTGAATATCATGAGGAACTCAAGGCTTTGCTTGATGAGGCATTTCTCGTGCTTGGAATGTTAACATTTATAAAAATGGATCTCGGCCCTGAACTTGGACCGGCGAAACCGTAATTGTTATGGCAAGCTTCAAAAAGGGGTAATTATCGGAGGTTAAGATACCCGTATATGCCTCCATCTCGGATGTGAATTGCGCAGTCCATTAAATTTAGATTGATTCGTTTCCGATATTGGGATATCCTAGAAAAGATTATTCATCCTTTCTCAGGAGGCGCTTATGATTGCAATATTTGTGCAACAGCATGGCAAATGCGAGTGCGCCTCTATCTCTGTAAATCAGAAATAGTGCAGCGAATTAAAGCCCAGTAACTACTGAATGGCGATGAGCTGTTTTCGCATCGTTTTATGGTGTCAGCGCTACAGGTGCGCGCGTATGACAAGAGCATCCTTTGAATGAGAGTAATATGAAAAGAAGAGAGCATAATTCGCCTGCTCATAATGCCAAGGCCATCGATGGACAATTTAGAAACGATATAAATGAGAAAGGAAATTATCGGACATGTAGAATCTCGGGAACGGAAGTACGCGTTTGGGGCGCTGATGGTAGTCGTGCATTAAGCCGCGACGTGATTAACCCACTTCGCGACATCATTAGGCGTGTTCGGCCTTTATTGCCAATTGCGCTTATGGCCGACCACCATCCTGCTGAAATTGGGGTAGTTGGCTCTGTGGTTGTGAGCAATGAACGGATTGTTCCCGACATTATTGGGAGCGATTGTGGGTGTGGCGTGTATGCAGCGTCCACCGGTATGACCACGCATGACTTAGCCGCGGTAGACCTTCGAGGGCTGTATGAGAAAATTTTAAAAAACATTCCCGTTGGATCAGCACAAAATGTACAAGTGCGTTCGCACCTTCGAGATCTTCCTCTTTGGAACCATCTTCGGTCGATCCCTCTTATCTCTGCCAATATTCTTAGAAAGCTACGTCATCAATTGGCATCGCTTGGAGGTGGAAACCATTTTGTCGAGCTTGCAGTTGATGACCAGGATAGCATCTGGCTTCTTATTCATGCAGGCTCGCGCTATCTTGGAGGAATTTTGTATGCCCACTACCAAGGAAGGACCATTCCGATAGCCTCAGACGCAGCCCAACAATTTTTTGATATTCAAGAGGCCATAATCGAGTTCGCTCGTACTAGTAGATACGAAATGGCCAGGCGGGTTATGGAGTGTATCGAAGGCATAGCTCATTTGGGCGGCACAAGATTATATCGAGAAATTGACCTAGGGCATAATTACATTGAGTTGAAAAATGAATCGGGCAATGTGGTTGCCGTACATAGGAAAGGGGCCTGCTCGGCTGCTGCAGGACAACGAGGCATAATCCCCGGAAGTATGGGCACAGGATCATACATCGTTGAGGGAACCGGCAGTCCTGAAAGCTACAGCTCAAGCTCGCATGGTGCAGGACGAGTTTTTTCAAGGGGAGAGGCGTTTCGAAAACTCTCAATGCGCGATCTCGTGCGAGACATGCAGGGAATAACATGGTCTGAATCCGATAGATTGAAAGATGAAGCTCCCCGCGCATACAAGGATATTGATACTGTCATACGTGCGCAGCGCCATTTAATACGAGTGCGATACCGACTGAAGCCTATACTTTCAATCAAAGGTGAGGAGCGTCGATGAAAAAGGGAGAAATTCGAGATGCCCAGCTTGCAAACCTCATTGCCGAGGAACTGGATTATGCGCTCAGTTCGGCAAATGATCCTCGATTGGCTGAACTGATTGTTACCCGAGTTATACCAAAGCCGGGTGGTGGTCACTTTATCGTGTATGTTGCGCCACACGAAGGCGTCGGTAGTTGCAATTCGCATGCCGAGATGAAACAGTTACTAGCTAAAGCTTCTAGTTATCTGCGCTCAGAACTATCGAGCGTTCTGAATTTAAAGAGGTCACCAGATCTTACCATTGAACCCGATCCGTTGTATTCCTGCTCCTGGAAAAGCTGAATGGGGAGGGAGCGGAGAGTCGTTGGATTGTTGATAAGGGAAAGTTATCGGCGGTTGGCTCAGTCCGCATCTTCAGCGGCACTGGTCTAAGTCCTCGGCGAAGTATATGACTTTCACCAGGGCATTTGTTATGACAAGCTTCCTGTGAAACACAAAGCGACACCGGGAACTCGTTGCCCTGTCTGCATGATGCGATTTGAGCACTGTCTTTGTCCAGAGGTGCGGCCCATGCGCTTGCATACGGAAGTACTCTTCATTATGCACGTTGCTGAGGAGAATCGCACCAGCGGGAGCGCGCGTTTGGCAAATCTTGCGCTCTCAAATTCTCAAATTTTTGTTCATGGAAAATCTGAGTCCGTCGCTCCCTTGCCGCCCCTTCAAGATGACGGGAAGACGTTTGTGCTCTTTCCTTCGCAGTCAGCCCCGGAACTTTCTCCCCCGTTCGCCCTTACGCTTCCAAAGCCCATTCGCTTGGTTGTTCCTGACGGCAATTGGCATCAGGCCCGCCGCATGACCCAGCGCATCCCGCAGATAGTTTCCTTGCCCCGAGTGCGGGTAGCAGCCGACCCTCCCAGCAGGTACGTGTTGCGCAAGGCGCCGCATCAGGGAGTTCTTTGCACCTTGGAAGCCGTCGCTCGCGCACTGGGAGTGCTTGAAGGTTTGGAAGTGCAATATGAACTTGAGCGCCTCCTTGCGCTCATGATGCAGCGGACCCTGACGCTTCGTCGTGGGGGAACTCGGGATTCAGGCCATGGGGGCCACCGGCGGTAGCCTGCATTTCTCTATCTGACATCTAATTGTGACCATATTCATATTGCGCGTCGCGCAAGGAAATGAGTGAGAAATATAAGTCCTGGGATTGTCTCTGTGATAATCTACGATTGCGAAGTAGTGAGCTGTAGAAGTGCTTTCTCTTTATAGTTCCCGCCAATAATCAAGATGCCAGCATTTTTGTTGGCGGCAAGTATACCTCTGGAGAGACAACTTCGATGTGCTTCGGTCTATTTCCAACAACTCCAACAATTTTCTCATCAGAGAACTATTGAAATAAGTTTCCATCCAGCGTAGGGTCTCGCCACATTATTTTGGAGGGGCAGGAGACTTTGAGCTTTCTCAAAAAAGCTGCGATAGGGGCGCTCGTTGCGATTGCGTGCTCTTTTCCTTTAAGTTTTCGGCTGCAAGCCCAAAACCTCGATTGCCTCGAGTTTCAAGACTACATCCCAAGCTGTGATGCTATTACTGTTCAGGATCACTGCTCGCCGCAGCTCGTCGATTTATGCTGCCGCTGTCAGGCCATGTGGGGAACGAATTTTGATTTTTGCTCATATCAAAGTTCGCTGTTTCCAACACCGACACCCACACCGGCGGCGACACCGACACTTATTCCGACGCCGAATTCAACGGCAACAGCTGTCCCGGAGCCGACGCTCTCAGCCCGGGAGACACCCATGGGAGAACCGACTGTATCGCCGACACCTTTGCCCCCGCAATCTCCTGACGTTCGCTGTGAGGTGTCTCTTGTAACGGATGAGTCTCAGTGCGAGAACGGCTTGGAAAGCTTTATTTTTGACGGCTCAGCCTCATGGGCTTTGAAGGGACAGAAGCTTGCGTATTCTTGGACGGTTGATTGCGGCTCTCAAGCCACTAGCCTTGCTCCGCATCTTATCGATCCCAATCGTTCACCTGGAACCCCGCCTGCCGGCGCGCGTGCTCAGCTAAAATTGGCCGAACCATTGCCGGCCCAAGATATTCGCTGTGACGTCGTGCTATCTGTCAGTGCTCGCATTCGGGGAGTAACTCAGGTATCAAGCTGCTTAGCCTCCACGTATGTCGATCAATGCCGGCTTGGCTGTCGAAGTGTTTGGATTGCCCCCGTCTTGACAGCAATGGATGGTTCGAGCCGAGCTCAGTACCGCGCCATACGGCGCATTGTTGGGAGAATGCCTGCTCATCTTCAGCGCTCGAAGGGGGTGAGAAAGCTGGTTGCGGCTGCGCGCGAAGCGCATAGTCGAGCATGGACGGCAGCCTGGAGTTTCCCAAAACTCGCGAGAACCTGCTCGGATACAACTATTTGTGTCAAGGCAAGCCTTTCGCCGAACAGAATTGCGTATGAATCGGAGAGTAAAAACTTGCAGAACCTCGGTATGCGCGCAGTAGATATGCTGGTGGAAAACTCGAGCAAGCATCGTGCAAGAGGCAAGGGTCTTCGATGGCAGAAGCTTGTCGCACGATACTATCAAGCAAGCCGCGACATAGTAAAAGAGGCTCCGGTGGACCAGAGTGTGTGTAGGTAGGCCAATGGCATTACGTTTGAGGGCGTTATCACTTCTTGTTCTGGTTGCAATCGGATGGTTGTTTAATGCGGTGGCTTCGGCGCAGGATGTCATTCCGACCGATCCCACCGTTAACCAGATAGATTTTGCGCTTGCTTCGAGCGGTTCCCTTATCTCCGGTTGCACCGCTCCTTTCGGTGATTGGCCTGTCTCAAGGCTGATTGACGGCCTTGGCGGCGGGAATGACCGGTATGTGACCTGTCAAGTCAGCACCGCTCAAAATGTGGTCCTTGATTTGCAGCAGGCGCGCTCAATTCATACCATTATGTTCCATCTGTACGATGGTGATGAACGATTCTATCGATACAAGATAGAGCACTCGACCGATGGCGTAACCTACGAGACTCTCGTGGATCGCAGCGAGGGCGAATATCGGTCCCTCCAGCGGCTGGATTTCGATAGCGTCAATACGCGTTACCTCAAGATAACGGGAACCTTTGCAAGCTTCTACGACTCTCTTGTCTTGACGGACGAAATCCAGGTAATCGGCAATGCTGCGACCGCTCCACATCCCACCTCGACCGTAACCATCGATGCGGTATCCGACGGAGGCAGCCAGTATTCGGTTGGGCAGCTTCGCACCCTGCATGCCGGCGTGTACCGGGTCACCCATCTGAGCGGAGCGGTGTCAAAATTTCCTTCCGACTCAAGCAATGGCGGGAAATCCTGGGAAGGACGGGTGGACGTGACTGTTCCGCTCTATAATAAGACGTACCAGTTCGGCTTTGTGCACAATCAGCTCAGCCGCTTTGCTTCGCAGCAAGAAGCTGCCGTTGCTGTCCAAGGGAAGTTTATTACCATCTACCTACCGTCCGAAGCGGAGGTCTACTTTTGGCTGAACGATTCAGACTATTCAGACAATCGCGGCAGTGAAACTATTGAGCTCCAGCAGCTCTCGGGCCCGAACGACTCGCTGCTCGAGCGGGTGCGTGACTCCATGGTGCGAAGTGTCTTGTGGCAGCAGGAAAACGTCTCGGCTTGGCAGAGTTGGATAAGTAGCGAGCACCCCCCTCACTGCTACGGCTGTCACATCCAGACACAGGCCTTAGTGGGTCTTAATTCATCGCAGGGTAAACTGAACACGTTGCCCCTTGACGCGGAGCTCCAGGCATATTCCACACGCGCATTCTTGGATTGGCAAGATCCAGCGGGCTGGATATCTCCTTTTCATGGCGATAACTACAGGATTTCTCAGACGTCGCTTTGGTCCTGGGCCATGAGCAGTGAGCTGGGCGATACCTTTCCTCAGATAGCTGGTGGTCTCATGAATGCCCTCAATTATCTTCGATCTATGCAGGGCGTAGCCGGCGGCTGGAACGCCGATCACACCGGAACAAGTGATCCGCTCTATAATGATGGCGCTCCGAGCGCAGCACACACCACCGGCAATATTCAGGCGCTCGCGCGCGTATTACAGGAATTCGGAGCCGAGACATTCGTCCCGTTTGGGGACATCATGATTGACGGCGGCGATGTTGAGCATGCACGAAATGACGGCAACCTGGTGGACGTGCTGTTTGACGACATCACGGGCGTCACCGGGATTCGAATTACGATTTCGGACGGTTTCGCAGGCAACTTTGTCATTAACGAGCTTGAAATTTTTGAAGAGTCCTTGCCCAGGGCTATTGGCGGCTCCGAGGCCAACTTTTCACAGAGTGGGTACCCGATTGCAAAT
>CAZPBV010000025.1:11903-16660 GCA_964584675.1 uncultured Bdellovibrionales bacterium | reverse complement strand
AATTACTTAACCGTAATTTTCCTACTCCGTTCTACAACACCAAAAGAATCGGTGCTGAAGAACCTGATCTTTGTCGGCTTTTTACCCGGTTTGATCTTCAATGGCTTCGCATAGGACTGCAGGCCCCCCTTCCCGATCTGGTAGAATGTTCCCGAAACTCCTGTAGTCCCTTTAGCGCTAAGTTTTACCAAAACTTTGCCGTTCTTCCTTACAACAGTAGCTATTGTCTTTGGCGCCTTTCCACCGCCCTCAATCGGCTTGACCTTGCCGCCCGTAGATGAAACTGCCAGGCCGCCTGTGTTAATCACTATGGGAGTTTTCTGCGGCTTAAAGGACTGAGTTTCACCGGTGCCTTCTGAGCCGAACTGGCGAATCTGGAACGCTACTTGGGCAGGCAATGTAATCGTTACAGGCTTTGCATCATCGGCAAGAATGATTGAGGTGTTACCGATCGAAATAAACTGAACGATACCCTGTTTAACAGCCTCGTTGAGGGTCATGCCCGCTGTTGCGGCCGCCCTTGAATTCAAGGACCGCGCCTGGAATCCATCAGGGTTGACATTGATTTCATTTCCGCCGCCGAGGTCAATCCTATACATGAGAATTTGAGTGCCGGAAAATGGGCATGGTGACTGCATGCCGGTTATATCTTCACCGCCAGTGAGAAAATAACGAATATTGTTAAGAACGTCAGGGTTTACTGGAAGAGCTACGTGACCAATTCCACAGGCGTAATAGATCGGTACGTTTTTCCCGAGGGGTGCCCCACCATCAGAAGCTCCTTGAGTAGCTGAGCGAATCGGTACCGTACTATCACCATCACCAATGACGATATCTCCGTAGGTATTTAAACCACTTCGGTCAATCGTTCGGCCAATTCTTATTTCCTGTGTCGTTGCTGAACCGGCCCCTACCACTGCCCGATAATCAATATCAGTTTGTGGAAATCCATCATTTGCAGCATGCCATCGACGGGCGTTGGGAAGGAGTCCCGGCGATGCTCCCAACGCCGACATCCACTCTACCTCGCCAGCCGGTCCTTGAAGTACGACCGGCCTGCCCATTGCCGGGGAAACAGCGAGCCATGAGCCCAGATTGGCGGAGGGGTAGAGGAAAAAAAGTCCTTGCAAATTTCTTGCGAGAAGCTGTAGGTCCGCAGCAATGGTTAAATAGTCAAGCGGCGATCCTCCCGGTGTATCCGTATAGCCGCCAAGAAGCGCAAAGTGTGATTTCGGCGCGCCCCAGTACGGTGTCCCGGCCGTTACGACACGGGCAACCTTATCAGCGTTTGATTGATTGTTCAGATATTCTCTTATGACGAGGCCGCCCATCGAGTGTCCAAAAAGAACGACGTGCTTTGCTTTGGTTCTATTGAGGAGGGCGGTAACCGTCCCTTCGAGAATTCCCGCCCCAAGCACAGGCGATTTTCGCCAGTCATAGGGCGAGGCATCCCAGCGGCCCGGCGCTTCGTTCTTTAGAAAATCGAGCGCGCCTTGGTATATATCAGAGCCCGCGACTGAATCGACTACTCCGACCTCACCTGCCAATGGAGCAACAGCGGCATTACAGTCGCTCGTATTGACGTTCGTGACTCCGTCGGACTCGAGCAACATCTGCTTCCAGCCAGGCAGCGGAAGACCCGGCCATGTTTCAATGCCACTGCAGGCCATCTTTGAGCCAAGAAACCCAGGTACGAGAATTATCGGACAATTGGTCAGCGGCTTACCGTTTGGTTTGCGCTCATCTACTGCACAACGAGTATAGCTGAAATTCGCTCTGGCTGACGTGCCGCTCGACATATCGATTACGCACTTTGCCATTGCCCCATTCTTTGAAGGGGTGCCATCGCAATTTCCACCCTCCGATGCCTCTGCTGAGAAGGCTCCACCGTTTTCGTTTTTTATGGTGCCATTTCTTTCTACATAAATTGGTTCGCCGACCGTTTCAACGGTGTACATGCCTGAGTCAACTTCGAATAAATATTCACCGTGATTATCGGTCACGGTGGTAGTGTCTACACTAGCTCCGCCATTAGTTTGGCCGCTTAGACGCACGGTGACGCCAGCAACAGCTTCCGGCGATTCCGGTCGGTAACTAATCTTTCCCTGCACGCCACGTTTCCCTTCGATGGTAACATCGTCGATTAAAGCGAATGTTCCGTCAAAACCAGTAGAAGTCGCTTCGATATGAATAACAATAATTTCTCCGGCAAAATTGGAGATGTCGTAACTCTTGGTGATCTGAGAATTTCCGGTGCACTGAAACACTGGTCCCGGGTAGGTGTATCCCGATATCATCTGCTCTGCGGTAAAGGTATCTATGGGGTAAGCCACATCGTCTTCGTCGTAAAGAATCACACGCACCGTGGTAGCCTGATACTGGCCCCACTCGCGCAGCGTCAACGTGTATGGTGCACCTGCGGGGAGCTCCACCGCCTGCTCTATGGCGGCAAGTGCTCCGCTATAGACATTGAAACCTGCGGCAGGGTTCCCGCTACTTAGATGGGCGCTACACCATGAGCTTGGATATATGTCGAGCCTGCTGATTGCTCCAAGCCTCGTCCAACCTGCAAACCCGTTGCTAAAATCGCCGTTGACGACAAGGTTGTCGGCGAAGACTGTCTTTGTCTGAATCGAGAGAGCAAATAAAAGTGTAGGAACTACGTAGGTTACGAGAGCCCTAGCGATCGTGCTTTTTACACCTTTATTCATAATTTGCCTCGATTTCAATGGGGTGGATATGCCAGCGGACACTACCATATGAGGAAATTTTCAGTCAAAATAACTTTCGTACCCCCATTATTCTTGCCGGTTTCAATGGTGCCGATATGCACAGAGGCGGGTCGATCCAAAAAAGTAGGTATGGTGGCAATAGAATGGAACATTTACTTGTGAGTAAAGCCCTACTCCTATGCCGAGCCTCAGACTACTTCGGCGCACATGGCAACTTATCACGTTTGTCTGAGGGGTATGGTTTCAGTTCTCAGGCCGAATTCAGACATGGAAGAAGGGATCGCACATTGCAGGATGCTATAGGCAGTCGAAAACTTTACATATTTACTGACTTGAAAAAATATGCTAGTAATGGCATACTACGAAGGTAATTAGGAAACCGCTCTTTTGGATGGGTTCATCCAAGCGTGACCTCAAAGAATTTCCGGATGAAGTTCAAGATGTAATGGGTCATGCACTGGACATGGCTCAACAAGGAAAAAAGCATAGGGATGCAAAGCCCTTTTCCGGCTTCGGAGACGCAAGCACCCTAGAAATTATAGAGGATCACGACGGGAACACATATCGGGCGGTTTATACTGTGCGCTTCGCGGGTGCAATTTATGCTCTTCATTCTTTTCAGAAAAATCGAAGAAGGGTATCGCAACGCCAAGGCCTGAAATTGATTTGATAAAGGCCCGTTTTAAAAAAGCCGAAGAACATTATGCGGAATGGAGCAAACAAAATGAAAAAATCCGAACGCAATGATATTACAGTCGAGAAAAGTAGCGGGAATGTATTTACTGATCTTGGCTATCCCAATGCTGAAGAAGCTCTTGCAAAATCTCGTCTGGCTCAACGTATTTCAGAGATTATAGAACGTCAAAACCTTACACAGACTGAAGCTGCATCAATCCTTGGCATCGATCAACCAAAAATATCAAAACTTATCCGTGGACAATTACGCGAATTTTCCACTGACAGACTTTTCCGATTTCTCAACTCTCTTAACCAAGACATAGAGATCTTGGTTAAGCCTAAAACTAGCCGCAAAAAACCTGCGGCGATACGAGTGCTTGCCGCCTAATCACCTCCCTCGATCTCGAAGGAACATTTACTTGTGAGTAAACTGCCACCCACATTCCAGGCCTCAGACTACTTCGGCGCACATGGCGACTTATCACGTTTGTCTGAGGGGTATGGTTTCAGTTCTCCGTTGGTTCACGGTCCTCATGAGGAGCTTATCATTTCGGCAAACGCTGATCTTTTTTAGAAACGTCGTTCGGCTATACTTATATAGTAGTCCTCCTTAGAAATTTCGGAAGGGAGTAGCCTTGTGGTCGGACTGCTATAGACTCACTTCTGTATAAGCGCTGAAAGCATGGCCTCAATATCAAACCGATCCAAAAATTTCTTCATTCGCTTGAACATGGCCCTCTTGCCGGCATAGGAGAGGTCTTGATTTCGGTAGTGCTCGAGCCTCGATTCTATCTGGCCAAGCGCCCGAAGTAACGATCTATAGGGCGGTTCATAGGCCGGTACCGTATGCTCAGGAAAGACTTGCCAGGATTCAAACTCAGAGCGTACTGCCTGGACAAACCCCTTGAGGTCCTCGATCCTGATGTCCGCGGGGGAAAGGATCCTGTCCTTAAGCTGCTCAAAGGTCTGCAACACCTTAAATAGCTTTTTAACAACGTGAATTTTTACTATCGCCTCTCTTTCGGCATTTCTGTTGTGGCTGTCGACAGAACGACCTAAGTCCTGATAGTTCTGCTGCAAGAGTCGCGCTAAAGTGGTGAACGGTCTCAGCCAAAGTTGCTTCAAGGCCGATTCTGCTCGCTGCCCCTCCTCTAAAAAATGCCTTATAACACACTGTTCAGAAGCGCTTTCAAGCTTCCGTGGAAGCGCCGTACAGTACGAATTGATGACTGCTTCATGCGCCGCTACCGCTTGGTGAATCATGAAGTAATCGACGTCATTAAAGCCGGACTTGCCCCTCATTTCGTCCATTCGCTGTTGAAACCTGCGGTTCGCAGCCATCACTCG
>CAZPBV010000025.1:0-11893 GCA_964584675.1 uncultured Bdellovibrionales bacterium | reverse complement strand
GACAAACCGGCCATCTTCAATAGCGACCCCCCTCAACCTCGAACGGGCGTCCACCTTCAATTGATTCTGGCACCGGGAAAGGAGCTGCTCGGCCTCCTCCAGAAGATGCGTTGCCTCAGAAACAAGACTCTTACGAACTCTAGGCCCTGCATCTGGCTTCCATTTTTGGTCGAGCTCAGTATTAAATGATTGTAGCTTGGCGCATAATTCAGCCAAACCTTGAACCTCGTTCTCATACGAGCGCAACTGATGCCTTGTCTTCCTTCGAGCGGTATACGCACTAGTGAAGTGCTGCACCGAAAGGGGGCGAGGCCCCTGCCCGGAAGTGTTGGCATGAGCCCCGTTTGAAGGATCTCGAGTATAGAGAATGGTTACAAGCACACCCTCGGCAATAGGAACGGCCCCCGGGTAGTACTTTGCAATTTCAGGCGTGGGCAAGGTCACTACCAGAAGGCGGGGATTTTGTGATGAAGATCCTAGGCGGGTGCTCATCGGCACCGCAGCATCGAACAAAAGCTTCAGGCCGTTTACTACTTCGATCCGAGCCTTTTTCTTAAGTCGATCATAGGGACGAGCTTTGGGGTCAAAGTGCACCAGTCCGACACTGCTGGCAAAGTCGTCCGGAATTCTATCCGGGCTCACCAAGCATCCAAGCAAAGGGCATTCTTTAATAGATAATCTTCCTCTAGCCCCACCTCGCTGCTGAAGAGTTTCCATGAGTCGTGTCAAAAACTCTTGCGGCAGAACAATCTGATACGAGTGCGAAAATATTCTCTGGAATCGAACAAAGCGGGAATTTCCCAAAGAACCGAGAGACTCTCGACGCACAGTTTCAGCTGAAAGCCCTCGAACATCCAAGCCATCTAATTCACGCAGTTGAACATGTCGCTCGTGCCATGCCTCTGCCTGACCAGGTTGAGATTTGCCCCTGTCTCCAGAGGGCATAGTACCCACAAAAGCAGCCAGCCGTTCACCATAATAAACACGCTGCGCGATGGTTGTAGCCAACTGCTCAAGTTCGGCCCTCGCCGCCAACACTGACAATAAAGTGCCCTTGGCCAGCTCCGATTGTTCTGATGAAACGGACCTCTGCGCCTTATCCAAACGCGCATTACTACGTCTTCGAAGGCTATCAAATGTGGCTGTCATCATATGGGTAACCAGCCTGCGAGTATAAGATATTTTATACCTCCAAGGCTACTTTTGGCGCCATTTCCCATGACGTATTTTTAACCATTCTCTAATGAGAGAGGCCTTGAGTATGCCTCTCTCACACCATAAAATTACTGTATTACCTGGTGACGGTACGGCGGCTCGAGATGTGGTGTCGCACCTATGTTGGTCGCAGTGCCTATGACAGTTGTTGCAGTTCCTCACGTTTCCCCTCCGCCTCCGGCTGTTCCCGCCCGTCTTTGCTCTGGGTCGCTTCCAGCCTGTGACCAACTTTTGTTGGATAGAACCGCGCAGCTCATTCAGGTGATCTCTCGAAAGGCACTCCACTTCTTCGAATGCCTCCTGCCCGATGTAATGACGCAGATAGAAGATATTTGGACTGAGGCGCAACAACGAGCTCGTGGCGGGGTTCTCACAGATAGAGATACTGAATCTCTTGGAAATCAAGCGGCGAATTTACTCACCCGCTTAGTCACACCACTAGAGAGACTGAAGGAGACATTTCAGAAGAGAGGCCTTCAAGAAGAAGGTATCGCAGTCCGAGCCCTCATCCATCGGCTCCATAATAAGCACGCCCTGTTCTGCGGCATAGTGGAAACCCTTGCTCTCGTTCCGCAAGGTGAGTCATCCGAGATTGAAGGAGTACTGGCCCGATTTTCGTGGGAGCGTCTGCGCAACTTTCTTCCATCGGACGCCTCTGCCTTTCTTGATCTCATATTTCCACCGGGGATCGTGCGGGATCGGGGACCATCCGTTTATAGAGATCTTGCTCAATCAATCTTTAGCAACGCGATGCAAAACAGGCCTTCCGGCAAACTGCCTGATAGTGTTTCTCTTAAGATTGACATCGATATAAGTCCATCGAAGCCTATACCCCCTGCAATCCACCGCTCCATGTGCACCCTTTTGGAGCAACTCGTTCCAAACGCCGTGGAAGCTTTGGTCGCGGACCGGCCCGGTTTAATTGAGATCCATATTGTCGAGAGAAGCGGCACTGTGACAGTTGCAGTGAGAGACAATGGATGCGGCATCGATTCATCCATCAAAGATTCTTTGGGCACTTTTGGAGTTTCAACGAAAGGGCCGGCTGGCCGGCGCGGCCATGGCATGGCTATCGTGCGCGACATTGTCAAGGCATTGGACGCATCATTTATTTGCGACTCCACCCCGCATAAAGGAACCCGCATGGAAATACGTATCCCCTTGCACGCCCGGGCGATGTCCCCTCATGCCAAGCTTTCCCCTAGGCCAGGTCTTCAACCATCAGTGGCTCAACCCCAAATTCCCGAAACTCTGCTGCAATAGCCTCGCAAATCGCAGAAGATGGTTTTGCCTCTGCAAGCACTTGCGGAAGCAAGGTCGTGGCCCGGCTCATATGAAAGTACGGAATAGGACGCCCGTTACACAACTTGCCCTGAACTGCTTGCTCCACCGATAGGCCGTCGTCCCTTTTTTCCATACGGTTGGTGAGACCAACGGCAGCGCAAATATCGACTCCGGATTCTAGGAGCTGATCAATGCTGGCAAGGAGTGATCCGCCGGTGGTTGTCACATCTTCGAGCAGGAGGGTCGCTCCGCGCGGCTGGCCGATATAAAATCTATCCTTGGATACTCCATGATCTTTAGGCTTGCCGCGGCCCATAGCCAAAGGATGCGAGCCGGGGCCAAATTGGGACGAGCGCTTGGCCCACTTATACTGGCAAAGAACCCCATACTTGGTTGCTCCCTCCGGAACTCCATATATACACTGCGGTTCTGTTTTGAGGCGTCCCCTCGCAATCAAGTCTAGAACAAAGCTAATAACAAAATCTGTTAGAACGTCCAAGCGATATACATCCTCGGAAACCGTGCGCCAGTTAACATACCAGTTTGACTGACGCCCCGATTTGAGCACAACCGGCTTGTCAAAGAGACCTATTACCCGTTCTTTCAATACAAAGGCGTCAAAATCGGCTTGGCAAAATTGATTCATGGCCACAGGAGCATACGACCGAGAAAGCGGAAATTGCAAGAAGAAGCACCATAATGAGCCAGAGGGCAAGTCGCCTTCAAGAGTCGGCTATACACGATACAGACTAAAACCCCTTCCAGACGCTGCCCCACCACGCCAAAGGGCAGTAGAGGCAAGCAAGCAGAAAAAGCATCACCCCCAGGTGCACCGTCCAGTGAGACTGCATGATCCTCGCGCTCCAGGCGGCACAGCGGGTTGAAAATCCAATAACGGGGAAGCGCTGCTCTTCGCTTCGCACCGGCGCTGGTTCTCCAGACTGCTTCTCTGCAATCCCCTCAATAACAGCAGGTCTATCAGAGCTCCTCTGACCGCGCGCTCTCTCCGCAGCGGAAGCAAGCATGACTTCCGCCTCAAAGGAATCATCGATTGACCTGTCAAGTGCTTGCAGCAATGCGTCTGTACCGAGTCCCGCCATGGCCTGGGGGCCTTCCTCATCAATCGCAATAATATTGCGAGAGAGCATGCTGAGCAGACTGGATTCAAAATGATACCTGCTTAAGAGCGCCTGACGCCTTAGTACAGACACGCCCATGCCATGAATCCCAACCAACTCGTAGAGAATGCTCTCCTCTTCCGACAGCGCCGGGCTTTCTTCCTGTCCACGGCGGATAAGGCAGTCGTCAGGAAAAAACTCTTCAAACTGCTGCCCTTCGCTTTCAAGGGCCACCAGATCAAGCAACACCTGCCCGACCGAAATGTTTGGCGCAAAATCCCTCTCGCATTCGACCATCTGGACTTTAAAGGTATAGAACGTTCGCTCGCCCGCCGTTTCAAGGCCATAGAGGTGATTGAGCACCCTATGTTTCACCATACGCCGAAAATCTCCTTCCTCTACTACGCCGCTCCTTTGTAGACCCGCCCATAGGTGCGCATAAGTGCTCACGTCGTACTCGTTATCGTCGGCCACAAGCCCAGCTTCTATCAGGAGTGTCAGGGTTTCCTTCGGGCCCGATGACTCACTACGAGCGCCCTCGACCACTCGTCCCTGTACAAAGAAAAATTGTAACTGGGCAGCGGCCAGTTGCACTTCCAGAACACCTTGGCGCCTACGCTGGGAGATGGAGCGAAGCAGGGTCGGCAAACTTTCATGCGTGATAACTCCTGTGTCCACTAGTCGTCCTCCACACTCAAAAAGTACCCGACGTAGCAGATGCCAAGAGCCACGAGCACAACGGCTGCCGCATAGAGCGGTTGTATTCCCGGAAGACAAATTAACACGGCAGCACTGTCAGTGGGCCAAGCGATGAAGGGAAAAGACAAAAAGCAGAGCACGGATAAAATCAGCGCACAGGTACCGTGCCGCTCATGAACGGCCCAGGCGCCGCCCGGAACAAACTGTAAGGCCCGCTCGAGCGGCTTCCATAAAACATAGCGCGAAAAAAACGCCAGTCGTCTAACCCGCGCCTCGCCCCGAGCATGCAGCATGGCAAGGATCACCAGCAGAGAACCGATCCCGATAAGAATCATAGGATTTGCCCCCGGGACCACTTGAGCTACTCGCGCATCATATTCTCGCGCGCGATCCGAATCCGCCGCCAATATGGATGGAACGAGCAGGCGCCAAGGAATGTGCATCTCGGCTATGGTATAACGATTGTAAAGACCCAGCGAGTCTTCACGAGCCCGCAGCTCGGCAGTAAGTTCCCTATTCAGGGAGAGAGCTCGCTCAAAAAATTCACGCGATTGGGCGGTATCGGTAAGAGCAAACTTAATTTTTGAGTAGTTGAACCAGAACTCAACCGAGTTCATGCCGACCGCCTGGGCTTCGGCAAATAGCTTGTCGGCGTCATCGAGGTTTCCCAGAAGAAATTGAACAATACCAACTTGCGCTATTACCCAGCCATTGTTGAGACGATAAGACATCTGCGCGTTTTTGAGAACGCGCAGCGCATCTTGATACAGCCCTTCGCGCCGAAGCACCTGCCCAAGGAGTAGTTGAGCCGCCATGTCCCCTTCGCGCGCGACCGAAAACTCCTCGAGTTCGGCTTTGTCACGAGGAGCGTACTGCCCCGAAGACACCCGCAACAGGGCCTGAACACCCGGGTTAGAGATTCTTTCAGACAAATGCTCTCGAATCGGGATGACAGCTCCCCATAACACCACCACCGCGCCGCCACAGAGAGGCAGCCATTTACAAGAGCGCAAGAAGAGCAGCGCGACAAGGGTCCAGACCAGTATACAGGTAACCGGACCTCCCATGAGAGGCGCCATCACCAATGACAAGGCGGCCGGTGCCGCAACAAATCCACGAATCGAAACCGGTACATGCTTTGCTATCTTCGCAATGACAACGTGCATGTTGCAGCAAAGGCTCAGGACAAAAGTCAAAAGTACTCCAAGGGTAACCGCCCACAGCGCCGGGTATAAACAAATCTTAATGATTTTAAGGCTGAGTTCTCGATTGCGCCCCAACAGCACTAGCCCTTGCCAAAATTGTCCCCATAATGACCCTACTCCCGGCATTCGAACCCCGGTGGCATCAAGGAGTGGGAGCGACTTAAAGAGCACCCGGCTTGATGTCGGCGACAATTCAACGGCTTTACGGACCAAAAAGGCTGCTTCATCAAGATGATGGCTGCTCAAAGCTTGTTGAGAACGCTGCAGCAACTCAAGCGACTGAGGTTCCAACATCTCATAGCCGCGCTCGTTACGGAGGCGCTTCAGTAACTCAAGGTTATCAACAGCGGTGGCTGTGTCGTTAGTTTGAAGCGCAGCAATGACGTTGGACCACACCTGTTCAAGTCCGACCGGGCTGTCCTTGGGTTGCTCTAAGACCTGAGCTGGCGGGTCTCCTTCTGCCACACACTCCTTCACTGCCGGATGTATCAACACCAAGAAAAGTGCGGCAAAAAGAAAACGAGAAGTGATTTCAGCGAGACCAAGAGAAACACTGCCAAAGAACTTGCGCGCGGCTGGATGGGAGCCCCTATAAGGGCAAAAACAACACCGCATCATGGGACTCTCCAGGTGATCATTAATTTTCCTATCCGACATCGGGGAAAACCCTATTTCCTTATCGGTAGAACTCCTGCTGGAACTTAACCTGCATTTCTCAGCCCGGACTAACCCATCGAAATAATTGAAAGCGAAAAATCTGCACTATTTCTTCGTTCTGCAAAGGCCAAAACTGAATTGCTTCGGCGGGTTAACGTGATGACTTGCCACAACTCAAGTGCTAAAGTGCGCTCTTCAGTATGCTTACAGCGGCAAGACCCCCTCACAGTAGCGCTTTATGGACCACTCTGGCGCTTTTAGCTTTTGGAAGCGGTTGCGAACGCGCTAGTAACCGTGATACCAGGACGAGTACCCCTCCCACACGGCCGGCGCCTACAGCGGTTGTTCCTTCTTCGACGAACTCGCCCGGGGAAGGCCTGTTGGTGCCACTATTGTCGGGCTATGACTTGTCGTTCCTGGTAGAGAATTTTGGAAAATCCACGACCTTGCGGAAAACAATCTGCCCGGGAGATCCCCATGTAGGCAGTATTTTGTGGCTTAAACAGGTCCACCAGAGCGCGCTTAGTTCCCAGGATTCCGCCATTGTGGCTGAATACCAAGCTGCCATGCTTAGATCGCTTGTAGATCATCGTCCCGCCCACGTTTTTGTAGAGCAGCTACGGGGACTTGGGGGAATCGCTCGGATTCATCCCGAATTTGACCCTTCAAACATCCGGTCACGGGTGAGGGTCGTTTTTCCCAATAGAACCGTGCCGCAGACCCTGACTTCTGAGCAACTGCAGTATCTAGAAGAGTATCCCGCTGCCATCATTTACGCAGCCTTAGAGGACGGGGTCACTCTTCACCCAACCCTTGATGACGACGCGGATAAGCATATTTTTGAGATGGAGGCCGCCCTGGCTGGTCTCATCGAGCGCGGTCTTGATGTGCCTGAGAGGCTATTGGCGGAGCTCAAGGTCATGCACGAACAGGCCGCCATGAGAGAAGTTTTTGTATTTTTGCGGGAGCACCCCGGGACTGATGTCGCTCTCACCTTTGGTATAGGGCACATATTTGGAGAGCACGGCGACTGCCAAGCCGCGATAGTAAGCGAAGCGTGGCCGGGCATTATGATTAAAATTCGCCCGATGCTCGAGGACCTCTTTCGGCGCACCCATGGGCAAGACGACCTTCAGGTAGCCCTTATTGGGTCCTGCGATTACGTTCCCTCCAGCGTGTTTGGCTCCCTGTGCGCCAAGGCACAAGAATTGGCGATCACCTCAAGGAAATTACTGTTGATAGGCAGTCCGGAAACTCCATCGGCAGCAGCGGTGATTGCCCGCTTGAAAGCAGAAGCTCGCTCTGATGAGGTGAGAGCGCTGCTGGATAAGGAGGCAACTCCTTAACCCCAATTCTGTCTCTTCCTGCTCGTGACGTGTCTATGCCAGCAAAAGTTTTACTGCACACGCCTAGCCGTGCGTATCTGAATCGGGAAGGAGACCTTGTTTCGCCCTCTGGCATAGGGCGGTAAAGCGTGGGGTTTGATGACTGCCCGGTATTACCGGAAGCATAGTCAGCAGAGAGTCCGCTTGTTGTTCAGGACTCAATAGAGCCCGACTCTTATGTTCTGGTGGCTTTTCCAAAACCCTACGCCGAACTTTCAGCCGACCACCATTGCCACTAGTGGAATCGTTTGAAAATGCGCCAAGAAATGCTCTGGCTTCGGCTACTGCGACTTTCCACGGCTCCGACAAGGAAACCTCGCGGCGAATTGTTTCACCATGACTCAAGAGCAGGTAGCGTAAAGAGCCAAGCGCCCTTTGAGAAACCACGTCACTCGCGTCAAATAGAGCTTCCGCGCATGCAACCACGACATTGGGGACGGCATCCGGGGATTGGCTAAAACGAAGGCTAAGGACTGCAATTTCTCGCACTCCAGGATTCCCAGCATTTTTCAGCATTTCAACCAAGCTTTCGGGACTGGATGTAGCAAGCTCTCTTCCAGAATTAAAGGCAGCCTGAAAGGCAGGGTCAGACCAAGGAACATTGGGAGGCAAATTCTTAATGGCACTAAGCAACGCTAGCACTTGCGGATTTGGTCCCGCAGAACCACTTGTTGGAGCCTCACATGTTCGTCCTCCAACTAGCCCAAGCAAACTTAGCATAAAATCAACTTCAATTAAAAAAGAAGAATCTCCTCAGCGAAACATGCGGAGCCTACACCCTCATATTATGAGAAAATTGCGGAACAATGAAACGTCACTGCGGAAAATTAACACAACTCAAATATTGCGCTTGGAGCAGCCACTGGCTTTGGCCTAATACCCGGCAGTCTTTGCAACCGGGTAAAAAGCCAAGCAACATCTCAAAATAACTCATTAATATCGACTGGGGGCGACGATTCCTTCTCCTCCTCCGGGCTGGTCTCAGGGTGATGCTGCGCAAAACGCTCGGCAAAGACGGCCTGAACAAAAGCGCTCAAAATATCAAAATAGGCCCGCTCGGTAACGCTGTGCCCTGGTGTACTCGTGCACATCTCCAAAAAACGGCGAACGGCCGGAAGAGACTCCTCGACAATCGATTTGTCTCCCTCAATGGAGCTAAACAGGCGCACGGCAGCATCAATGACCGCTAGGCGTGGTTCAAGATCTCCCGCTCTTTGCGATTTTACTTTTTCTGAATCCACCGATGCCGTCACGCTCGACTCCGGGTTTTCGCTCTGTGCCTCACTACCTTCCGAGACAGCTTTCGACGAAGGGCGCGATTTGCGAGAGAGATTCTTGCGCGTATCCGATTGCAGGGCCTTCTTGCAATTTTGAGAAAAGGACCGAAAAAAAAGCTGACAGGCGCGGCAGTCAGGTCGCTTAACATCCGATTCTGCAGACATCCAGTCAAGGAAATGAGCCCCATGACCATCCAATTTCAACTTAGAACAAAAGGTAGCAAAATCTCGATTATATCGTCCAAAGCCGCGAAAACGAGTTTGAGCCTTGTGAACACGAGCTCCCATATCAAGCCTAGCGGCATTATCCTCTTCCGGCGAGGTCTCGTTCCCATGATCGTGACCGTGGTCCTGAGAACGTGCGTAGGGAGGCCAAGCAAAGCACACAAGCAACGCCCCCATAGACAACGCCAGTGCTCGGAATGCAAGAGGCCCCACCTTCATATCATCCCCTTGATGAGAGCAATACTCACCGCACCGACCACCAAAGTTCCCAAGAGACCTATCACCAAGGGCTTCAAACCGGCTTGTCGGATAGAAGCGAGTGATGTACCCATCCCGACCGCGGCCATGCCAACATTGACCAAGAACTTTCCAACAGTGCTGGACTGCTCTGCCAAATCGGGCTCAATGTACCCTTGGGTATTCATCCAACTCAAAAAGAAAAAAGCAAACAAGAACCACGGGAAAACCCGCCAGAAATTAGCTTGAACACTATCGGAAGCCGAGCGAACAGGGGCATTGGCATGCCAAATAGCAATCACGAAGGCCAGCGGCACAATAAAACAATTCCGCACCAGCTTGACAGCGGTGGCAATTTTTCCGGCTGCATCTGAAAATATAAAGCCGGCTCCCACGACTTGCGGAGTCGAGTGAATTGCCGTTCCCGCAAAGAGGCCGAAATGAAAATCATCGGCACCCACGAGCCTGCCCAATGCCGGATACAGCAAAGTTGCCGCCACCCCCCATAGTGTAATGGTAGCCACGGCATAGCTGGTGTCTTGCGGCTTGGCGCGGATGAGAGGCGCCGTGATAGCGATGGCCGTGCCGCCGCAAATGGTGGTGCCCACCGCCAAAAGAAGGGACAGCTCCGACGAAATGGAATTCCAGCGCCCAAGCGCCAGCGTGGCGAGAAAACCTATCGCCATGGTAACCACAATGAGAGTCAATATATCAGCACCATGAGAAAAGACGGAATGAAAGTTGAGCGAGGCCCCAAGAAGAACAATTCCGATGGTCAAAAATTTTTCACCGCTTTTCAGACCGGGTTGAAATCGCTGCGGAATAGAAAGTCCATTAGCAAGCAGAATCCCACAAACTATCGCAAGTGCCGAAGGTTCGAGCGGATGCTTGCCTCCAACTTCCACCATTTCCGACAGCAGGGTTGCAACAACAGTAATGACCAGCAGCAGGCCCCAGCCCCAAAAGGAGGCAACTTTGTTCTTCCAACAATTATTCAAGTTCATACACCCGCATGTGTAGCGGCGGACTATAGAGGTGCATAGTCACCAAGTGGTTCCCGGCCGGCTCGCGATTGGCCACCTCATGAATATCAAGCGACTCGGACATGCAGACTTCGCCGACTGAATATGTGCCGGTGCCGATCGAACGGACCAGATTCCGCCCCTCTCGCACCCGCCCGAGGTCCTGGCACCGAATCTCTGTTGCCGTGCCCTGCATGATGCGAAAAATACAGCGCGAACCGAAGTGGTCATGAATCGGCGACGCCTGCCCGCTCATCCAGCAAAGCAACAAGAGTTCGTACGCTTCGGTCACCCTGAGGGGATTTCTTTGATAGGCAGACTCAGAAAATGAACAGTAGCGACTCACGTCGCTCATATCGAGGCTCGCCTCTCGTAAGTACGACTTCATGGCCAGCATGGCATCCCTGTCCAGGGGTTGCCGCACCGGACCTGATGTACACGCCAGCGAGTCCAAATAGTCAACCAGGGCTTCCAAACGCTGAGACATAGGGAAACGCTAACACATGCCGAAGGACATTGAAAATGTCCCAAGGTTCCCCCGAGGCCCGACACATGCTCTCCGCCCAACAGAAAAATCAGCAATTGTTCCTAACCGTTCAGACCTGCTATCGTTTCGAGCATACTGTTATTCGGGGAGCATCCGCCGTGAAATATTTACCGCATATTTTGGAAGCTATTGGGCATACGCCGCTGGTTAAATTAAACAAGGTGGTCGACTCTTCCTGCGCTACCGTTGTGGCAAAGTGCGAGTTCCTAAATCCCACCGGCTCCATCAAAGATCGCATGGCGCTCCATATCATCCAGAAGGCTGAGGAGTCCGGCGCCCTAAAACCAGGAGGTACCATAGTCGAAAACACCTCCGGCAATACCGGTCTCGGCGTGGCGATGGTTGCAGCGGTTAAAGGCTACCGCTGCGTTTTCACCATGCCAGACAAAATGAGCGTTGAAAAAGTCAACATGCTCAAATCATTTGGCGCCGAGGTCGTTATCACTCCTACCGATGTCCCCGGGGATTCGCCGGAACACTATGTAAACCGAGCCAAGAAAATTGCCGCGGAAACTCCGCATGCCTTTTATGTTAATCAGTACCACAATCCGTACAACATTGAGGCGCACTATCTTTCGACAGCCCATGAAATTTGGGAACAGACTGAAGGGCAAGCCGACGTTATCGTGGCAGGCGTTGGGACCGGCGGGACAGCGTCGGGGATTGGGCGATTATGCCGGGAGAAGGCGCAAGCCGGACACAAGAAAGTCTCGGTGGTAGGAGTCGATCCGATTGGGAGCGTGCACTATCACTATTTTCACACCAAAACCCTCCCAACTCCGCACGTGTATAAAGTGGAAGGGATTGGAGAAGATATTTTGTGTCAGGCCATGGATTTCTCCGTTCTCGACGATATCCGCCAGGTAAATGACAAGGAGTCTTTCTTGATGGCGCGCCGACTGGTTCGTGAAGAAGGCCTCTTCTGCGGGGGCTCGTCCGGTTCAGTAGCGCACATTGCTGTTCAGATTGCCCGGGAGATTGGGCCGGGTAAGACGGTCGTCGCCGTGCTGACTGATTCGGCG
>CAZPBV010000024.1:0-16798 GCA_964584675.1 uncultured Bdellovibrionales bacterium | reverse complement strand
ATCCTCTGAGTGCCGCTGTTGTGAAATAATTGATGTTTTTCTCCCCTCAAGGGTCCCAAGAGCTTCTCAGAGGAGGAAAGATCCTAGTTTATTCTAGTTATGGCGATTCTGAGGGCGGGGTATGCCTATTCTTTTCCCGCTCTGCCTGTTTTGTTTCCCTCCAAATCAGAGATCGCCCCAATTCGTTGAGAAAAACGTAGGATGAGGTAATTCCAATCACCTCAAATGGCTACCCATACTGGCCAAAGGTTGTGTTTTAGTGACAAGTGCGGATAAACTGCACACCAGGCGCTGGTTTTCACTATGATTGCATCCTTGCTTCAAACCCTTACCGAACTTGGAAAAATTGACGGGGCCGTTGCTCGTATCCTTGCAGAGAAAAAAAGAACCGAGTCCTCCCTTCAATTGCAGCGGCAATTGCTCAAGAAGTTACAAGGGGAGTTTGATGCCCGTTCCAAGGTGCTTGAAGAAAAAAGGGGGCGGTACAATAAGGAGGAGAAGTTTCTCAAAGATGAGCGTGAAAAGCTCATAGCTCGCCGCAAGGCGTTGGCGAGCCAGAATAACTACAAATTGCAGCAGGCAGCGGAGCGTGAGATTGAGCACAATAGTCGGGTGCTGAATGCCCGGGAAGAAGCTCTGATTGCAGTGGTGGACGAGCTGAGCGCTTTAGAGAAGGAGTGCGCGCTCAAGAAAGAATCCGTTGATAAGGAAAGCGCCGCTCTCCAGGCGCTTATGGAGGACGCCAACACCGCCTTTGCTAATTTTGAAGAGAGACTTGGGGCTTATCAGGGTGACCGTGAGGGGTTGGTAGGAAAGGTGGAGCCTCAATACTTGTCCCTCTATGAGAGAATTCGTGAACGTTTCCCGGGGGATGCTCTTGCGGCGGTGCGTACGGGATCGTGTGCAGGCTGTTTTATTCAAGTAGTTCCCCAAATGGTTGTTGAAATCACCAAGGGGCAATCGATTGTTCGCTGCCGCGGGTGTGGTAGAATATTGTACATACCGGCGGAAGAGAACGCCGAGAAAACTAAGGAAGAGTAGAGCGCGTGGTCGCAGGTGATTGGCTTTTTCCCTTGGGAATTAGCTGAACACTTGAGGAAAGTCGGGACTTCGTTGTTCTACCGGTCGGGCAGCATGACAGATTTCTGTTTTGTGGCCGACTCGGAGGCAAAGGGCAGGTTGGCCGCTAACGGCGGCTGCGGGTGACCGCAGGAAAGTGCCACAGAAAAGAAGGTGCCGAACGGGTGGATTCCTTCTCTCGAAAAGGGGGGAGCTTCCGCCGCGTGGCGAACGTGAAACGGTGAGGTAAGAGCTCACCAGCGGCGAGGTAACTCGCCGGCTTGGTAAACCCCAGCCGAAGCAAGACCAAATAGGGAAGCGCGGACGGCAGGTGCTTTTGCGATCGCAAAGCATGACTGTGTCCCCTCGATGGCCCGTTGGGGCGTACGTTTCCGGGTAGTGTCGCACGAGGTGCTTGGCAACAAGCATCCCAGATGAATGACCATGCAGGTGAAAAGCTTGCTTTCCACATGACAGAATCCCGCTTATAGCGCTACTCTTCCTTAGTTTTCTCGGCGGTCATCCCGCGGTTAGTACCATGCCTTGGTTAGAGCCTGTCTGCCGGAATACCGGGGGCATCACTGGGCAATATCTCGTCTGGCAATATTGATGCAAGCGGTTCCCCCTGAATGTGATCGATCAGGTAGAGCGGTCGATTCTGGCCCTGCACAAAGATTCTCCCGACATATTCCCCCATAATGCCTAGTACCACCAATTGAACTCCTCCAAGAAGCAAGATAGCGCCCATGATAGACGTATAGCCGGAAAAGTTGATGCCGGCGATCTTTAGTCCAATAACCACAAATATATAAATAAACGCCAGAACTGAAACCATAAGTCCGACATAGGAAGCCATGCGCAAGGGGGCGTAGGAAAAAGAAGTAATGCCGTCAAGCGCCAAGAAAAGTGACTTCTTGAACGGGTACTTTGTGCTGCCCGCAAATCGTTCAGGACGTTCATAGAACACGGGAGTCTGATGGAACCCAAGCCATGATACCATGCCGCGAATGAAGCGATGTCTTTCTGGCATGGTGCAAAACGCATCGACCGCCCGCCTGTCCATCAGGCGAAAATCGCCAGTGTCACTGGGTAGTTCAAATCCGGTGAGCCTGCGAAAGGTGCGATAGAATACGTACGCGAAGAAACGTTTTGAAAGAGGCTCCCCGTGACGCATAATGCGTTTTCCATAGACGACATCATATCCTTCTCTCCACTTTACAAGCATCTCAGTAATGAGCTCAGGAGGATCCTGTAAATCCGCGTCCATGATTGCCACTACCTGTCCCTTGGCCTGGTCGAGGCCGCAGCTGAGGGCAATTTGATGTCCATAATTTCGCGACAATCGAATCACCTTAAATCTGCTATCTTGCTGCTGGATGGTGGACAGCAGGTTCCAAGTGGAGTCGCGGCTACCGTCATCCACCAGGATAATTTCAAATGGAAGACCGAGAGGGTCAAGAACCATGAGCAAACGCCGGCGGAGTTCGGAAAGAACGTCTTCTTCGTTAAAACAAGGAATGACCACTGAGAGGCTGAGGGGCCCCGAACTACGCGGCACCAACCCGGGCGGGGCACTGGAATTACTCTGACCAACCATGAACTGGTTTTAACATAGCGGTGAAAGTTTCACTAACCTCAATTTCTTCCCTCAGGGAGATCTATGCCGGTACGTTGCCCTGCTTTACAGCGATGACGAGTTGGGTATCCCCGAGATTAAGGGCGATGGGCAAAGTTGAAACTGATTTTAGGAGGCGGGACAGGCGGGTAAGTTTTATTGCATCAAGATAAGTTTCTAGAGCGCGGTGCACCCCGAAGCTCTTGAGGTAGCACACCTCAAACCCAAGTGCATGGAGCGCCCGGCGTATAGCGCCTCGGGTTGGATAATGAACATGAGTAGGAGGGTGAATTTGACGCCAGGCAGACTTGCGGAGCCTGGCTAACAGGGCGCCTGAGTCCACCGTGGTGAGCGCTACTATAGAGCCACGAGGCATCGACCGAGACCAGAACGCCAATTGTTCGAAGGGATACGGAAGGTGTTCCCACACATCCCAGGCCGCAAGAATAGTAGGGATAAAAGGAGGTGCGGAATGTTCATGCGCTACGGAAAAAAACTCGTGACCAAAAGAGCGCTGCGCAAAATCGATGGCAGCAGGGCTCACGTCAATGCCGTACACGTCGCGCACTCCTTTGTGCTGGGCCATGTCAATAAAAAATCCGTAGGCGCAACCAACTTCAAAGAGTTTTCTCTCAGGAGGAAGAAAGGGAGCCAGAATCTTCCACTTTCTTTGAAAGTTTAGGTAATGAACCGAGCGATGACCAAGATAGTTTGCGTACTCCGCGCCCGAGAAATAGCTCTCGTCATAGGAGGTGTCAAGCGATAGATCGCGAGCGGGGATATAGCTAAAACTATCGCATGCCTGACAGGTATAAAGGTCGAGCCGGGAAAAACGAGGAAGCCAACCAGGAGAGTATTGCCCACAATTTTGGCAGCGCTGTTTTAAGCGCTGAGGTTCGAGCTCACTTCGCGAGGGAGCACTAAGTGTTGCCGGTTTCATGATTCGCCTCCGGCCCGCCGGACCGTACTTTCAGGATAATCGTTAGAACTGTTGCGTAACGCGGCGGCCGGATGAGACAGCGGCTCCAACCCGATGCGCCCTTCGACAATATAGGCTGGACGGCCTTTCACTTCGTCAAAGATGCGGGCGATATAAATAGCGGTAAGGAGCTGACCAAGCGATAGCAATGAGCCCCACAGCGTAATTACAAAGAGAACGGTGGGCCAACCGGGAACGAAGGCAGCTCCATTGAGAATTCGAACGAACTCAAACAAAACATATGCCCCACATATGGAGAAACCGAGCAAAGTGGTGGTCATGAGTGTCAGAACGAGGGGGCGGGAGGAAAAATAGGTAACACCGGTCGCTCCAAGTTTGAGCATGCGTTTAAGAGAGTATTTGCTTTCGCCATGTTCACGCGAGTGCGCCCGATAGGGGACGGTAAGAGTTTTAAATCCCAGCCATTGGAAGAGACCTCTGTTAAATTTCGCGGTCTCAGGAAGCTGGATGTATGCGGCCAAGAACCGACCCGAAAAGGCCCGGAAATCGGAGCAGCCCGATTCCAAACGAAGTCCGGACAAAATTCGAAAGATTTTGTAGTAGAGGCGGCTGGTCAATCCCTTCCAAAAACCCGCGCCGGAATTGGTGCGTCGCATCTGCACCTGATGAAAACCCTGGGACCGTCCTTGAAGTAGATCGAAAATATAGTCCGGCGGATGCTGGCCATCTGAATCCATGAGGATGACGGTGTCGTGAGGACCGCACTGTTGGGATTTCCACAATTCCTCGAGTCCAGCGCATAAGGCGGCTTGATGACCAAAATTGCGCGAAAAGCGAAGCCCTTGAAGAGTTATCGATGGAGGCGGGGAAAATTCGGAAAGTACTCGCCATGTCTGATCGGTGGAACCATCATCGACACACAAGACGGTTGCCGCGGACACCAAGTTTTGCTGCAAGGCTGTATGTAATGTCGAGAAAAGAAGGGCGAGGAAATGCGGAAGCGCTTGTGCCTCATTGAAGCAGGGCGTGATCACAAATAACTTGCCCGGACTGCTATCGGAGAAGAGCGGTTTGGTCTCCTTGAGACCGGGGTGCGTTAAATTGGGCATATTCCAGAAATCCCTAAAATGTGCCAGATATACTTGCAGCCAATCAAAATACCAGTATTTTGATTGGCTGCAAGTATACCCTCCAATGGAAATAAATAGAGGGACAATAAATACTCGCCGCACAAGCTGCAAGGGCCGATGCGGCACTTACCATGAACGTTGCTTGACCGCGCAGAGGCTGTACGAACCAGGCAAACTCATCAGCGGCGAGTATAGCTTACACGAGGCGCGATTTTCTAATCAAGGCGTAGCATAGTGAGTCGGATCGCATGAACGAGGCATTTTCGCGGTACATCAGACTGTTATGCGTAGTGACAGCAATAATTGCCAGCGGTTGGCTCAGTTACCACTGTTTTGGACAGACTTTTGGCGCTCAGTGGATGATTATTGATGATCATACCATTGCGCTCCTCTTAGGGCCCGATAGACGTTTCTCTCTGTCGGAGTTTATTCCGGCGCTGCTTGAAACTGAGGTTGGCCGACCAGGGCAAGAGGGCCGTTTTCGCCCGGCCTACTATGTAATGCTTTTGAGCGAAGCTCTTCTTGCCGGTGACAACCCGGGGGCCTGGTACGGTTTTCGAATTTTTTATTTCGGCTGTCTCTTGGCTGGTACATGGCTTGCGTGCTTTCGGCTTGTTGGATTTTGGGGCGGACTCGGAATAGTGCTTTGGATTTCAAGTGTTCCCATTTGGCAGGATGTTTTTGCGCGTCTTGGGCCAGGTGAATCGTATGCGGCGTTCGGACTGGGATTATATCTTCCCTGTCTGGCTTTTCTCCTTCTGGACTATGGCCGTCTCTCTTTGTCTCAGCGTGGAATTGTTGCAACCGTGTTTCTGATTGCCAATTTCATTTTAATGGGTTCCAAAGAGAATTGGTTGGCGCTGTTGCTCCCCAATACACTGGTTGCGGGCGTCCTGTTCTTCAAGCGATGTCTCGACAAATGTTATACATGGAGCTTTATCCTTTCAACCGTCTACGCACTTGCTATAGGCGGTATCCTACTAGCGGGGCTCCTCAATAAGGGACATGTTTACGCCAGTGTCTACGGGGATAGCTTCGCAGAAAAGCCGTTTGGCCAAGCGCTTCGCGAATATGGGGCTGCTGCCTGGCAAGCGTTCTGGATTCCCTCGGTAGTTGTGTTTCTCGTATTCGTGTTACTTTTGGGAGCGGTTAATTTTAGGAGTTCGCTCAAGCCTCTGGCCATTCGTATAGGCCTGGCAAGCATGTTTCTGGTGGCAACTTTTTTTGTGTTGTTTGTGTGGCATATGTATTTTTATGCCGGAAATTGGATGATCCTCAAGCGCTACGCGTTCCCTGGAGAAGTGTTGATTATTTTCTTATGGGCTGGTACCGCGGCGATAGCATCGTATGCGGCGAGAGCTTTGCAGTGGCGCTATGTTCCTTTCGCTCTCAGTCTGGGATTCCTATGGTTTGCGTATTCCCAAATGGTGCCGCGGGCGTGGGATCAATTGCGTGGGGCGAGCAGTGTAACCGTCAATTCGTCGCACATTTTTACTGGGTATTTGGACAAGGTGCATGAGTGGGCTCTGCACAATCCAAAAACAGCTATTGTTGTTGAAATTACTGGTTCGGGAGTTGATTGGGAGTTTGAACCGGCCATTAGCGTTATTCGCTTTTTGACTTACTATGGATTGGGAAATCGCCTCTTCTTGCGTCTCCATGGGCCGACTGATCCTCCGACGGTGCCTGTGCTGCGTGATTTTATGGTGCGTTTGTCAGAAACTGGGGAGTTAGATGGACTCCCACGCGCCCGAGTAAAACCGATTGGACGGCTGCGAAAGGGACGAAGGTGCCTAAGTCTCGGCGTGCGGAGGAATGTTGAAACAACCTGTGAGTCTCTCGGCCCGGTTCCTCTGTAACCTGGACTTCTCACTCAGTGAAGCAACCCGCAGAGCGAATCGTTAAGCCTAGTAGTATCTCTTCAGCACGTCGATGCTAACGCTCGCGATATGAGGAATGAAGAGCGCCAAAAAGATCGCCACTGCTACCATGAAAGCATATCCGTTGCCTCGAACAGCGAGTTTTCCCTTTGACGACTCGGATTCGTCGTTTAGGTACCGTGCGCCCCCTATCATAAGTGCGACCGCGCTGGTAACCGCCAAATATACGGGCAAGAAGTAGCGGTGCTGGAGCCCATGAACACTCAGAGAATCCTTTGGCGTCCATACAAGGTACATTGCGGTGCTACAGAGGAGCATAAAGCCGCAGGTGCCGATTAAGATAAATAATCCCATACACAATGAGCCTATCCAATTTTTGAGCAGAGATTTTCTGTCGCTCCACATGAGCCCGCCAAGCAGTCCCAGCACATCCGCTATCCATGCCGCCTGAAGCAGGCCAATCCAGTAGAGCTGGTTTGGAAGTGAAATGGGAACATTGGTCCATCCTAAGGGCGAGCTCATCCAGCCAAGATGCAAGTAGGACCAAGCCGAATCCCAAAGAATGTGCCAAGCTCGAGGGAGATTGGAAAGAAGAAATGAGAGGTTGTAGTGAGGATCAATTTCAGGGCGCCACGACATGGCCGCCTCGGCACCGGATATCTCGCCACCGGTAAGAAAGATTGACATGATGCACAACGCTGGCAGGACCACGCCAATCAAAATGCACTGCAACCTCACCCAGCGGTGGCCGCGCCGATATCTAATCAACAGTATTCCCAAGCACACCAGTATGGCTGATGCAACTGGGAGAAAAACAGGCTTCCCGGAACACGCTCCCCAAAGCAGGGCCACAAGACAAATCGAGTCGACAAGCATGACCTGACGGTGGAAGAGCAAAAGCCCAGTCCCAAACACAGTTGCCGCTACAAGAATCATATCGTAGGAGATCCCAAAGCTCTGGTTGATGACCATCGGCGAGAGGCAGAAAACGAGGAGCGAAAGCGTTCCGTAGCCGCGAACCTCGTCCGCCGTAAACAAGAACCATACGAGTCGCAAAAAGACTGCTATTAAAACAAAGCCTTGGGCGAGCCGGGAAACATAAAAACTAGCTATGGCGCGCTCAGGGGAGTCGTGTTCCCCGAATACCAGCATGCGGCCAATAACAACACCCGGATAGCTGAGGATACTGCTTCTCTGAACCAGAGTGATCGAAGGGCAGGGAGCCATTAAGACGCTGGCTCGCTCCAGTTCTCCCGGGTTTACCTTGACTATCGTGTTGGATTTAAGTGAATTGATATCAAATTTCTGACTCAAAGCTTGTGACTGTCCGCAGCCATTTCCAACGCCCCGTCCCCACAGTGCCGAGAGCTGGTCATAGCGAGCATTTGCGGTAAACCAATGCATGTCTTCGTCTGCGACCTGAAAGGCAGGAAAAACGAAGGCGAACGTCACTCCCAACGCAGTGATGCCAAGGAGTGTTGCAACGCACAACCACTGATAAGTGCGAAATAAACCTCTTGCTACGAGGCCAGTGCGAACGGAGACTTGATGGTCAGTATCCATGTTTTCGTTGCCAGCGAGCCTATAATTCCCGATGGCAATGGTCAATGAGCTTCAGGACCTGACGATAATGTGCGTAAAGTAAAGCGGGAGTCTGTCGTACGGACAGACTCCCGCTGACTGTTATATCCACACGGGCTAGGCGTGAGCAGTAAATGCTTACGTGCCGAGGAGCGCAACAAAGGGATCGATATCATCAAATCCCACCACGCCGTTGTTGTTGACGTCGGCTGCTATGTGGACACACTGAGGATACTGCGCGAGATAAGCGTCTTCGCCGGAGAAGGCCAGGACGAACGGATCTATGTCAGAGAAGTCGACATGACCGTCGCAATTCATATCCCCACGTTTAATTCCTGAGGACGGGGTAAGCAGGGCCATATAGTACCCATACTGGCCCTGGCCATTCGGGTTAGTGCTACGAAGCGCAAGGGCAATGGTTCCGCCGTTGTTAATGGCCGTCGCCGCAACGATGGTTTTTGGTGTTCCAGGTGCGGGAGGATTGTCAAGCATAGCTTTTTGTTGGGGTGTCAGAAGGTCATCGTACACGGTTTTGAGTTCATATGGCTGCCCTTCTTGCTTGGTCCAGACGACACCCTTTGCGTCGTAGCAGGCAGAAGGTGTTCCGTTCCGGTTGGCATAAGAAAGTCCTACAATCATTCCCGGAGTGCGTGCTCCTTCTGTGCTAATGGGCGAATTGATCTGGAAGGCCTGCGTGCACTTGATGCTGCCCAGGCCGAGATCTTCGGAGAGCTCCTCCAGCGTTTCGACGGTGTCAGTGTAGCCGGCACCGACTGAACGGCGCAAGCGTAGTCCGTTGGCGGTAAGACGGATATCGCCGTATATGGCGCGTTGAATCGACAAATAGCCGCCTTCGCCGCCATTTTCTGCTTGGGTGCCAACAAACTGCCCGCGGCTATCGGCATCCGAGAGCGGTTGCGAAACGTCAAGGATACGTCCGGCTTCTGAGGCGCTCGATCCGCCAAGACGGTTAAACGCTTTGCTCTCCATGCAGGAAACCGATGAGGCAGCGCCTTCGAGGGCAGCCGGATCAACGCGGCAGGCAAATGCCTGTGACTGGGACCCGGATTTTCTCGTACCGACGAGAAGGTTGTGGTCGTTTATCCCGAAAAACTTTGTCTCATCACCGTCTTGGATGTACTTTACCTTCGAGTTGGCAAAGTTGTTCCGATCAAGCTTGGCGACTAGTCCTCGAAGGACACTTCCAATGCCAATGGATCCTGCGGCTAGTATGGTCCCACTGTCGTCTCCGTTATTGACGGACTCTAAAACGCTCTTCCCCCAGTCCTGATTGTCAGGCTTTCCTTGGACTGCGCCGACGAGAGAACCAGGGCGGCTCCAGTCTGGTTGTAGATTGTTGGGGTTTCTGAGGTCCCAGGCAAACGCTCTGTCAGTAAGAATCGGGATACCACTCGACTGCGGATATGATCCCAACATGGATCCAACGACAACCAGAGAACTATTGACTCCAGCCGCGTTCCCGCCCGAAGCCACTTCGGGCGGCACGCTATCCATGAGAAATTGCAGCTGAGTACCTGAATAGAGGAACGGAACAATCGATTCAGTTGCCGAGTCAAACGCATTTCCAAAAACTCGACCGTTACCGTCAAGGCTAAAGCGCCGAAAATAATTGAGCGCGATAGCGTCAAGCTGAGCCACCTCAAGCTGTTGGGTTAGAGCTCCGCCGCTCCCCTCATTCGCCTCAGTAGGAGGCGGTCCGCCCACGGGAAGCGGGCTAATTTTCTCGGCCTTGGTGTGTTCAACCGGTATGCAGTTTGATCCGTATGGATTTGTATGGTCGCACGGAGGGGGAGGAGGAGGTGGTGGTGGCGGAGGGGGTGGAGGAGGATCAGAGGGCAGGCCCTGACAGCCGGCGCTGCCATCGGACCCTTTGGCACAGCTGAAAAGCTGAATGTTATTAAGAAAAAAGGCAGATGAGTCAGCCCTTGCCAATTCATTCCCGGCGTTTGCAAAGCACACCAATGCTAGAATGCCGGTTCTAGCCACTGACAAGCGCGATCTACGTCTCAACCTCATATATGTACCTCCAAATGGAAATAGCCCGAATGCCCCAAGGGCTTGGAGAGCCTAATGACTACAAGCAAGTTTCGTTCCAGCCGACACAGTGCAGCCGGGGGGCGGTTGGGAACCAATAAGAAGCTTGGTGATGGAACGGTGAGTGGTTCCCCGAGCGCTCCTGATAAACATTCTTAGTTGGCATCTAAGTTGCATTCGGTGATTGGGAGACCTTGCCAAGTTATAGGGGCAGCCAAATGATAATGCCTGGTTCAGATGGCCAAAAGCTGATCGATTGCGGCTGTTTTGACGGCTAGGGTAATGTTTATCCTCAATGTTGTCTCGCGGAGGGTACCTTCGGACATTTTGGATGTCCTTCGGTATGGTCACTGGAGAAGCCAGGCGGACTAGGGGTGGAAGATGGCGAATGCACGACATAAGAAGTGGCGGACCAATGGTGCCATTAGTACCAGTGGAGCAGCCTTGGTCGAAATCTCCATTATCGCTCCGCTCCTTGTTCTGCTCACCATGGGAGCCTTGCAAGCTGGTTTGGCTCTTAACCAGTACCTGAGAGTTCTTGACGCGGTTCATGCGGGGGTGCGAATAGGACAAAAGCAAGTTGAGCTGCCCCCGGGGACAATAACAACGTCGCTGGTTCGCGACCAGGCCGGGTGTCGTGTCGGCCTCAGTAATAGCAACGACGAGTTCTCGCTCCACATGCCTATTCACCGACGAATAAATAAGGTCCTGTGTCTTGAAGATACCCCCCTCCGTGATGTCAGAATTGTGAGCGAACGCTATACGTTAGGGGGTGGCCAATCAATTGTTCATGTGTTGATCTCAGGGATAGCGCAGACTTGGATCCCCGGGATTGATGAATTTCCAGTAGTTGTGGAGGCTTCAGGTCCGTACTTGAACAAGAGCGGATGACGAAATGATAAGATTATTGGAGCAGGCGCTTGAGCGGTTGCTACCTCGACGGGCGTGGCGAATCAGTGGCTACGCGCGAAAACAAGATCCCGGCGCCTCCCTGCCGGAGTTTGCGCTAGCGGCCCTTACGTTCATTGTTATTCTGATTGGCTTGATAGAGGTTTGTCGTATCGTTGCAATCCAACTTACCTTGACTCGAGGTGCCCAGCGAGGGGCTCATGTAGCTGCCCAATTGCCTTTCATTGATGTTGATGTTGCCGCCCTTAATATTTCTAATCAGTCTAATACGAATCCCGACTGGGTTCAGTACCAGCGTTTTGTAGGCGCGCGTAACCGGGTTATTGCGGAAGCGCTTGATCTTCCCAAGGGCCTATTTGTGGGTGGGGCAGATTCAGGAGCAATGGCTGAATTAGTGCCTTTTCGGCATACCGATTATGGCAGCAGCGGGGTTGAGGAATTTCGAGCCGAAGCCCTGCTTCTTCGTCCCGGAGACCTTGCTGAAGCGCGCTGGAGTTCTCAACCGGAAGAGTGGACGGAGATCTATCACCCGACGGCGTGCTCGCTAAATTCAATTAATGGATGCGGATCTCTTCCGGTATTTGGGGGGAATTTGGCGGCTGCCCTTCGAACCGAGGTGATGATAGTTGAAGTAGCGGCGAATGTTCGCACGGTGCTGGGGGTACTGGGAACACTGCGCCTCACCGGCCGGTCTCTCGTTTTTCGAGAGCTGCCCCCATCGGTGGGAAGCGGAGATGGGCCTCCGAGCCAATATGAGTTTCCGACGCTGACACCGACTGGTACGAGCACGCCAACGGCCACCTGGGATCCGCTTGTTCCAACCTACACGGCAACGCCAACCGATACCCCGACACCGACGGCGACGTCAACACCGACCCCGACGAATACCGAAACGCCCACAGCGACACCAACGGCAACTCAGACACCGACCATTACTGAGACACCGACTATTACATCAACACCGACCATCACTATGACACCGACTATCACTAACACGCCGACGATAACGTCGACCCCAACTATTACGGGCACGCCAACGGAGACCGGAACTCCCACCAGTACGCCGACTTCGACTGCTACACCGACTGCAACGTTTACTAACACTCCCACCGCTACGCCCAGACCGTGTGTCAATGCGGACCAATATACGCAGTGTGGCATCGACGTGTGCGATCCTCTTGGGTTGTGTCCAAACTGTGCGAGTGGGTTGTGCGATTGCGAGCCATGTGATTTTGGAGATTAGTCATGAAAGCGCGCTCATCAATCGGCAGGCAGTTCAGAAAGAGAGAGCACGGCGCTGTCCTCGTGTTGGTCGCTATTGCCAGCGTTGTCATTTTTGGCATTGTGGGACTTTCTGTCGACATTGGACTCGCACTAGCGGGGTCGGCGAAACAGCAGCGTATTGCGGAATTGGCGGCTCTCGCGGCGATGGAGGGATACGCGAATTCGGCCCAGGACGCTACCTATGACGAGAAAATAGCAAGAGCGTTAGATCGTTCCCGCACGGTTTCGGGCCTCGGTGACAACTTATTAGTAGTGAATTCGTTTTTGCAGGACCCGCTTCAAGCCGACAGACCCGCGCCCATTGGAATTGGAAGCGAGGGAGCGGAAGGGCTATTGACCGCCGGGCGCTGGTGGCCTACTCGTGCGCCGGATACGTTTTGCGCGGATAGTGCCGTGCCGCCTAATTATTGTGGTTGCAAAGCGGCAGCTGATTTTGTCCCATGTTTTGCCGCGCTTGTCCAAGGGATGCCGGGAACGCCGGTTGTAAATGCCTTTCGGATGGAAGTGAAACTTCCTGATTCATCCTTATTTGTTACAAGGTTCGCGCGGTTTTTGGGCCTTCCGCTCATGCAGTTTCGATCGCAGGGAACCGCCGCCTTCGTTCCTCGTCGAGGAATTTTTGTTTTGGACCTATCAAAGTCAATGACCTACGAAACTCATGTGGATGAAGATCCTTTGCGGTCTATGTACGCGTTTCCGATGCATTCGCAGTTTTTTAACCACAGCTGTTTTTCGGAAAGCTTGCTTGACGATGCGTCAAAGCCTCCCTGCATTGATGATATTACGCGGTGCGTATTTTACGGCCCGCAAGGTCTGCAAAACAGCGCACCGGATAGCCCCCGTAAACGGTGGAATCAGATGGAGGCGCACCGACCAGGCCCCTCAAGTGATCCCAAGAAGCATTATCGAGATGATTATCGATGCCTTGAGGCCACTTTTTTCGTGCGGGACTTCGGAACCGGTACCTACGTACCGCGTACTGAAAAGTACTTAATCGATGTCTATCGTGATGATAACTATCGTGGCCCAGAGCCTCTCAATTCCACTTTGCGGGCGATACACCGCGCCATGGATCGCTTTAATCAGCGCTCCGTAAATGGGGATAGATTTGCGTTTATGGGTATCGATAGCGATTTTATTTATTCTGATAGTTCTGGACAAAATCAGCCGCGGGTGACCGAACTTATTCTTCCAGATGTGCAAGATACGGCATTCCACAGGTTCGGCGATTTGTACAATATCACCGATGTGGACACCACAGACTCGCCAGGCGCCAAACTCGAGCGGCGTATCCGGGAGTATCTCATATTTACCCGCAGTTCAGGCAAGAGCAACTTGCCGGCCGCCTTTACTTTTGCTCGCCAAATTTTGAGCGAGCCGAATCCGAATGGGTCAATGACCAGCGACTTTGTTGTTTACTTTGGAGATGGCATCACCAACTGCGTTAATCCTTTTAGCGGGCCGCAGTGCGATAGTAAGAGTTTTTCTTTCCATGTCAATTCGCTCAACGAGGTGGTTGATCAGCAAGCGAGCGACTATCGTGGCTCAGGTATTACGATGAATGTAGTCTTGCTGGGGGATGTCGTCCAGCCCCATCATCTTGTTCGCACCAGCATGCGAGAAATAAATTCCTGTATGACCGCTGAGGAGTATGGTGCCCTTGCTAACGCCGGACACCCTGGGGTGGCCGGTGGTTTTGTGAGCAGCAACTTGTATCCATACTATTCAGGTGATCCGGGGGACTGTTTTCCGAGTGGACCTAACCCAAACCCAAGCTGTCCTAATCCGCCAATGTGGTTTCTTCCAAATCGTTTATTCGAAGCTGTCTCTATAACGGGCGGCTACTTCTTTCCTATTCAGAATCCTTGTCCTTCGGTTGGCGGCGCCCCGCCCGGCGACACCTGTGGAGTTCAGGCCTGGCTCAATGCGCAGTGCCAGGCGCGCGCTCAAGTGAATGGGCCTGGGTGGAAGGATCAATCGGCGATATTGCAGAATATTGTTCATCCAGATGACTCAGCGCAGGTCCTCGTGGATGCCGCGGGTCGCATTCGCTGCAACGAGCGATGTCTTAACACGCGCGAGCAAATTGAGGAGGCTATCGATAAGATCATGGGCGAGAGTCCATTCGTTCTGGTGAGTGGTGGGTAGCATAGGAAAATGAGAAAGAATAACGATTGATTTTACTCCAAGATCTCCTGAACCCTCATTACTCAAGTAATACAGCTAGTAAGCCGACAGTCCTTTTCAGGCAACCGCGGCTGGTGTCTGGTAAGTGTTTAAATTTTCAATGATTGTTTTCTTGGGTGGGTCATGAATTCATCAATAGTAAGGTATATTGCTGCAGCTCTCTTTGGAGTTGCCTGTGCCAATGCCCAGGTATCGGTTACGTCTCCCGCATCGAGCACTAAAATTAAGTCATGTGACGACTTTGCGACCCTGCAGTTAAACGACCCTTGGGACATGAGTAATAACGCCGATATTAATCGGTACTTGTCTGGCGATTTGGCGAGTTTTTCTTCTACATCTATTAGCGGAGGGCTGTTTAATGCAATTACCTCTGATGCGTCGGCAACTCTCTATTTGTTTTCGCCGCAGATAGAAGGCTCCTATCCAGTTGGCGGACGGTGGGGGCAGAATTTAGCTCTAGACACCTCTAAATATACCTACCTCAATATTCGAATGTATCTTGATACCTTGGATACTGGAGGTCTTAAATTTATATGGCCTCGAGGCAAGGGCTATGCCACTACTCGAACGGTGACCGATTTTTCTCCTACGAAGATTGGCTGGAACACCTATCGTGTCAATCTCAATACTCTTGGTGTAAGCGCCAGTGAGTCCTCCGACACCCGGGCCTGGTCACAAGGGTCCATTACGGGATTTGCCATTCAGCCGCAACATAATGCCAGCGCTGCCGTGGCAATCGATTGGGTCCGCCTTGAGGACCCCACCAGTTGCGGTAGTCAGTCCGTTTCCGTAAGCGCGCCCGCGCTGGCCCAAAACAGCCTTTGGAGTCTCTATCTGGATGACGACACGAATCCTTGGAATGGCTATCAGCTTAAGCTCGTGGAAGCGAGCTCTTCAACGTCGTCCTCTCCCTCTCTTTCGACTCTGGGAATTGCTCCGGGCACCTATAATCTCGTTGGCCTTATGTATGACGATTATGCCTCTATTGTTCGAGATGATGCGTGGGACATGAATGAAAGCGCGGATTTGTTGCTTAGTAGTGGAATCTCTGGTGCGGCCTTTTCAGGTGGAGCCTACTCGGGCACCGTCTCGTCGGCTTCCTCCGCAATTTATTTGAGAATTCCCTCGACCGGAATCGATGCCGGTACTTTTAAACGCATTTCCTTTAAACTGAGTCGAAGCACATCGGATCTCTTTCAGCTTTTTTGGTCCGGTACGAGCAGCGGTGGTATTCTTATTGATCCGGCTGTTTCTGATGCTGATAACGACGGAGTCTATCAGATAAATCTTGGCGCGGACTCCTCCTGGACCGGTACCGTCTCTGAGCTCATTCTGAGGCCCTCAAATACCGTTGGGGCAACTTTTTCTCTCGATTTTGTGTCATTGCGAGCATCTAACTACGTGACGTCTTTGGCATCTCTTTCGACACTTGAATCTGGATCTAATTTGACCTCGGCCAGCGGACGTATCGTAGTTAATGCTCCGCCGTTGATAGAATTCTACGAGCCCAATAATAAGGGAGGCGAAGCACTTCGGCCTTGGAACATGAATTCGGGAGACTTCATGTTATATAGCAATCTTCGCGACGACAGTGATCCGAATTACTCAGGGGAGGCGTACACGGCATTTCTTCCAGACGTGAGAAGTGTTTCGGGGGTGCGGGGAGATTTCTTTAAAGGTACCAGCAAGGCGGGGAATGACGACCCGAATAATTATTCTATCTATTCCCTTGCTTCAGGCGCGTACACTTTGGCAGCAGCCGATTATCCTTCGCTTTGTTTTAAGTTGTTTATCGACCATAGTTTTGATCTGTGCCTCGGTTCGGTGGGTCGGGTCATATGGCAGGACTCGAATGCGGTTGATTCGGTGGGGGATGATATCGTCCTTATTTCTGACGGTTGGAGTAGTTCACGTTGGTATGAATACTGTCTCGATCTGACAAAATATGAGCTTGAGCAAGGAAATGGCTGGGCTGGCACTATTCAAAATCTTCGAGTCGATCCGCATGAATTTTCCAAAGATACTTGCGGCTCTGGAGGAGTTCCGACGGGGTCCGATATTTCTGTCACGTACTACTTTGATTCGATTAAATTACGAAAGCGGGACGGTTCAAAGTCAAATCAATACGCGATAGTTTTTGACCTGCAGGATTCTGACT
>CAZPBV010000023.1:9305-16844 GCA_964584675.1 uncultured Bdellovibrionales bacterium | reverse complement strand
CATCACTTCAGCTGCCTTGGGCAAGAAGATCCTCAAGACCCCATTCTTTAGGGAAGCATCGACCTTGCTTAAATCAAAACCATTTGCAAGGCGAAACCTTCGCACATAGTTGCCCTCACCATACTCAGCCAAGCGAAGCTCATATCCTTCAGTCGCATTCGAAGGCGAAGGACCACAGGCCTGCACTTTACCGCTTACCGTAAGGACGTTTTTTTCGACGTCAATATTCACCTCTTGTTCTTGGACACCCGGCATATCAAGAAAAAGTACGTACCCGCCCTCGCTTTCCATAATATCGGTCGGCGGAACGTATAAAGCTTCTCTTTCCCGCGACGCCGTACGGCCCAAGCCCCGAGCGCCTACTCCACTATTTTCATTTTCACCCTTTACCACTCCAGCCATATTCGCACACCTCCTATCAACGTATAGTAATTTTCCGAGGTTTATCCTGCTCAGCCCGAGGAAGCCTAACCTTAAGCACCCCCAATTTATACTGGGCATCCACCTTGTTCGAATCCACGGCAAACGGCAATTCAACGGTACGGCTAAACGCTCCAAACCCCCGCTCTTGCCGCAAAAACTTTTCACCTTCCTTAAGCTCCACCTGCGGACGTTCCGCTCTCATAGTGAGAGACTTCCCCACAACCGTAATATCAAAAGCCGAAGGATCAACCCCCGGTACTTCAGCCAAAACAACGGCCTCATCTGCATTTGTCCAGATGTTGAGCGCGGGATAAGCCGACTCACGCTGCCGTTGCGGGCGACTGAATACCTCCCGAACATCACTTGGCCACCACCCAGCGTTACCAAATGAACCGGGACGCACACGAAACCAATCATCATCCAATCCAAAATCTGACCAGAACATACGAAAACTCCCTATTTTGTTATCTTTTTCCTACTTCTTCGCAGCTACGACCCTAAGAAAATAGATAAACACGGATAATGAAATTTCAACTAGGAAAGAGTGAATTTTACATGCGGCCGGGAACTATCCCCTTTAGCCTGACTTGCGGAAACGATCTATGCTACAGGCACCCGCCCCGCTCCATAGCAGCGACAATGAAAGCCCTAATAAGACAATATCTTTATTGAAGGGGCTAAAGGAGGAATTAAACAAAACACCGGATGCAAAAACATAGAAGGCTATCGCCAGAGACAGAAAAATAGCTCCAAGGGTAGTCCACCCGCCAAGAAGAACCAAGGCCCCGGCCGCAGTTTCAATGTATGGAAGCACAATCCCCACAAGCACTGAAAACATCTCGGGCAATAATCGAAATTTTTTTACTTGTTCAATAAACATTTCCGGATGATGAATCTTTTCCCAGCCGGCTAACATAAAGTAAGTGGCAAGCGGGATTCGCGCGAACAATGGCGCGTACATGCCGTTTCCTATGGGTTCATTCATCTTCATACTACTGTTAGTGTAGTATCGGGTTCTGCCCCTGCCAATGGGGAAATTGTTGACGATTGTTGGGGGCTAGGACTGGCTTCCCGAACCCGCCATATACTAAACAGTCAGTCCAAATACTCATATTTTTATTGGAGGCAAGATACCCCAGAGGGACAACTGGTATTCGCCGCAAAAGCCGCCGAGGCTAGGCTCCCGCTCTAAACTCTACTTAACGCTGAAATGGCCGCACGAATCAGGCAATGTTGTTAGCTGCAAGCTTACCATCACCGGGGTGGAATTGTGCTCACTTTTCTTGTAGCCTTCACGCACTATGATTAATTCTATTACCTTGCTCGGTTCTTCTTCCGGCCGCAATGCCGGCGATGCCGCACTAATCAGCGGCATCATGGATTCAATTGATTGCGCCTTTCATGGTCGGCTTCTTTACGAGATTCCCACCATTAACCCTAGCTATGTTTACCATAATTACCAGAATCGAGTCCGCGCAGTGGGCATGATGCCCTGGCATATGTCGGTCAAGATGCTGGGTCTCCCGACCTATCAATCCCTTATGAGAACAGAGCTGTCGCTTATTTTTGATGCCATTCTCTTTGACAAACAACTCTACAACCCGCTTTTTAACTATTTATCTACTGTGTGGCTTATGCTCCCACATGCCAAGCGGAGGGGAAAAAAACTCGGGTGTTTCAATGTCGGGGTGGGCCCAGTTCACACCGCACGCGGCCAATCGATGCTCAGAGACACGATGGAGTTGATGGACTTTATTACCGTTCGAGACACCGACTCTTATAATTTGCTTAAGGCTATCGGCGTAAAAAACGAGCGCATCCTCATTACTGCCGACGCGGCTCTCAACGTACCGCCTTCTTCTCCCGAGCGGGTGCGTGGCATGATAGAAAATTGCGGATTGAGCGCCGACGAAGAAATAGTGGCCATCAATATCAGCGCCTACCTGGACACCTGGGCTCGAGAACAGGCCCTCTTGCAAGACAAGGCGCACGGGTCCTCGATGAGATCCGACTCCACTTCTCCAATCGGCTCGACAGGAAGCGGCTCGATAGGAAAAGATCGCTTTATTCAAATTGCAGCCCGAGCTCTTGAGCGAGTTTCGAAGGAAATAAAGGCTCAGTTCCTATTCGTTTGCACCCAGCATCATGACGTTCCGGTGACACGGGCATTGATGAACGCTATCTCAACTCCGGTGCGTCGCGGTCTCATTTCTAATGTCAACTATAATCACTACGACATGAAAGGCGTTCTTGGCCAGGCAAGTTTGCTCTTTGGCATGCGCTTGCACGCTACCATCTTGGCAACATCGATGTACACGCCGTCGGTGGCCCTCCCCCACCAGCCAAAGGTGAATCACTACTTTAAGACCATTGGCATGCAAGATTACGTGCTCACCTTTGAAGCATTCTCTGAAGATGCGATGACTGAGCTCTTGCTGAGAGGATGGAGTCAACGGCAGGCGATGCGAGAACAGCTTATTCAGCGCATCCCCGTGCAACAGGGACGCGCGGCACTGGCTGCGGATTTGGTATTGGCTCTCCATCGCGGCGACAACATGGACGAAGCCATGAAAACTTTTTCTGCCCGCCTTGCCGAAACCCCGGGCGGGGCAGGTATCGCTTTCGAGTCGTCTTCGACAGGCGATGGCGCCCAGTCTGGGGCGGCCTGCGCGCTTTCGCCCGCCTCTCTTGATGAGGTGCAGTCGCTATTGGGATAAATTCGCCGCCAAGGAATTCTCCTGGTTCGTACGACCTCTGCAACGCCCAGTAGAGTTCCGGGAAAGGGCTTAGCCCCGCAACTCGTGCTGAGGGAATAAAAAAGATTTCGTTACGAACAAGAATTTCTCTATTGTGTTGATATCAGCCATGCTGCACGGCGGTTGAATTGTATTTTTCATGACGTGACTTATTCAGACCGACTCGCGCATGGCTGAGAAACATTGACCATCATCGCGCAACTCTATTGGGAGTTCTTTCAAAGTGAGAAGCACCTTCTCTTCGGGCATCCGGGACGGATGCCCTCAACTTGGGAGGACTTATGCTTACTTGCACATCCGTGACGCGCCGTTTATTCGGTGAAGCACCCGCCACCACGCCTACCATTGAGCCGCCACCGGCCAAGCCGGCTCCTCCGCCCAGTCCACAGAGAACCGCGCCGGAGCCTACCACTCCGTTTTCACCACCGCAGCCCGGCACCGAGCCGCAGCGAGTGCCGGACGGCGATCCGTGCAGAGAGTTCCCATTCTGCCGCGCTCATCGCCCCGTTGGCTGAATACACTCGCTGCGCCCGAACCAAGGATACCCATAGAACGATTTCACCCAACTATTCAAACGGAGACTTGGCACCATGAACCAGCAGTCGGCATCGTCAGACCCATCCCCTCATATGCCTCGTCCCCCAATTTCCCCGCATGAGATGGAAGGCCCTTCTCTAGATTGGCGCACGTTGGCGCGCCTATCAAACTTGGACGCGGTCCGCGAAGCGGCCCATCACTTAGCAACCCATAGAAAATGGCAGTCTCTCCAGAAGTTAGCAGAACGCATGGAAGATCGGCGCGAGATTCTCGGACCAGAATTCCTAGAACAAGTTGCCAACTATCGGCAGACCGCAGATGGTCTCCCTATCCTCCATACTATGTGCGCCCAAGGGGCCCCTGAAAAACTCATCAGCGCCTGGGTGCGCCTGGGCGCGAATATCGAGGCCCTTTCTCAAGTAACTTTTAATTTTCCATCGTACGGGAATGTCCGCGGGCTGGTACGCGCCTTTCACATTGCCACCGTAACCGGAAATGTACCAGCGCTCCTCGCCCTGCACCACCTGGGGGCCGATGTACATGCTCCCATGTCATCCGGCATTCCAGCTCTCGCGCTCCTCGCCATGACCCAGCCAGCGCGTCGCCGTGCGGCAACACTGCAAGGACTGCTTGCCTGCGGCATTAACCCCTTTGCCGAGAGTAAGCGTCGGCGGTCGTACTTCGAGTATTGCTTGCATGAGCGACGCGCTGAAGATTGCGCAAGCCTTCTCCTTCCTGAAGTCGTCAAGCAGTGCATCCAGCCGCCATCCACAGCCAACGTAACGCAAGCAATTATACAACCATTGATAAGCGCCTTCTTAGAGAACCTAGCCCGGCCTCACGATCCGAACTATGCCCTGTGGCTGCTGAGCGAGCTTGAGAAGTTTTCGGCGCCGCGGCAGAGCGCGTACATTGTCTCGCGTTTGTCGGCGGGAATTCCTCCAACAATTTCAGAGCCGGCAGTCCCGGCGCTCCACCTGGCGGTTCTGCATCCCGGGGCCGCCAGCCTCGTCTCACGACTGCTGGCTCTTGGACTGGACGGTAACCAAACCGCTACCATTGGCGAGGTAGCCGGGCAAACAGCCCTGCATGTGGCCTCCGCCAAGCCCGTACCCACGGTCATTCTCGCCCTTCGTAAACACGGTTCTCGTTGCGATATCAGAAATGCGCGAGGCGAGACCCCCCAAGAGCTATTGGCAAAACTACTCCTTTTTTCCGGAAGACGCGCTTCCACCCCGACACTTGTCAAAGAGAACATACAAATACTTTTTGGAGCCGTAGAGCCGCGCGTAGCAGAGGCAATCAATCTCCTGAGCCAGGGGAAAATGTGGCTTAATCCGATGGGCATGCTGCTTGAAGAGTTGGATGATGCCGACGGCATGCCCTCCATTTCTTCGGAAGAGTTGGTTGACCTTGGCTACCATGATGGCGCTCTGCCCGCTGCAATGTCATTTTCTCACCATGTGCTCATGCGCAAGATTACGAAAGAGCTGCGGGAAGACAAGCCTGATAGCCGTTCTTTGAGCGAACTTCTTCCAAGTCTTCTCGATCTGTACGACATCGGCCCTGGCATACGCATTGCCGCAGTATATGAGGCTCTGATGGACAAGCGACCTGAGTTGCGCCACTCGCATGCCAACCTGGTCGAGCTCATGGCCCTCCTCAACCATCCACGGGAGAAGGACCTCAATCCGGAAAGGATTGGCCGCCTGGTGAGCGCCATCACTTCGACCTTTCGGTACTCCCTAGCGCCCGATGGCCGCATGGTGAGAAACTGGGCCACCATAGGAACGTTGGGATTCTCGTTTGGATTCTGGAAATACGATACCCGCCAAAGCCCGTCACGAAAGGGACCCTCGCTCTTTGAACAGTACGGTCTTGAGCGCTGTCCCGAGCGCCCGAGCGATACCTTTGCAGCAGGACCCAAAAAGGGCCAACACTGGTTTGGACCGAGATTTTTGCTCCGACCGCGGCAAAAAAGTTTCTCTTATCGCAAGGTGAATGCCGCCGGCGAGTACGAGGTAAAAAAATTTGATGCAAGCACGTCTATCGAGCTGCGCCGTTCGTACATTTCGGTGAGTCATCCGAATCACGGAACCCTCATTATTCGAAATTCATCGCGAGTTTTCGGCCGAGACTTGTTTCCTTTTCCAGCCTATTGGTCAGCGCGCCACATTCCGGGCCCCCTTCCGGATTCCTGTTTGCTCGAGTTGGCAACGCCCGAACATCAGAACATGCTGCAAGAGATAGAGTCCGGTGGCAAGACTGGTGAGGCACCAATCTCCACTTCCCTCCATTGGGATGGAGATGTGCCGTCTGAAGATGAGCTGGTTGACATTCTGGAACAATACGATCCTGAGGAAATGGGCCTCATTCGCCCGAGTCTTGGCTGGCGTTTTTCCCAGGCGCTTCACCCCGGTTTTACGCACTATCGCGGACAAGAAACCCCCAGCGCTCACATGGCTTTCCTGCTCGAACAGTTCATGGCCTTTAAACAAGATTACGCGGCATGGAAATGCGACACTCGATCCCATACTGCCTGGCAGGATTGGGACAATCTTGGAACTCAACTCGTTGGCGGACACTTCTCTCCCGGTTTCCAGGCGGTGGTGGCCTTCCTAGAGGAAGCCTTTGAAAGTTCAGGAAGAAAATCGGGGACCGGAACTCCTCCGCCGGATCTTGCATTTGTTCATCCCTACTATCCGCCCTGGAGCGAGTACCAGTACACGGGGTCAGATAGAACCAAGCAGAGTCGCCTTCCCATGAATGGCCGTACACTCGAAGCGCTTGCAGCCCTCGCCAGGGGCCAAGCTACCGACAGGCAGCTCGAAGAAAGCGGAGTCCGCGCATTCCTACAGGAAGCCGGGTACAATACGCAAGGCGAACTAGTACTGCTGGATCACTTTACGGGAGAGGTGTTATTTTGATTCGCAAACTCCCAGGCACTGTTTCAAAGGAGTTTGATGCAATTCTCTACGGTAGGCGGGAGATCTCACCACTGGGTGAGAGGTTTGGACTAGAAGTGGTTTCATAAGCATTTATGAAAGCGCTCCAAGCTTGACGGCCGCGTACGCGGCGTCCGCATCGGGCTCGGGGTATTTATGAAACCACTTCTAGCGAAGGTCGACCAGAACAAGGTGCAGAGTAAAAGCCCCATTTTCGCCAGGCGCGCCAATCCGCTCAACAAGAAAATGGGTGAGATTGGGAGTCATTGATTCAATTTCTCCACACGCCCGCATCAAAGCATTCGACTTTATCTGCAGTCGATCCGCACTGACTTGGGGGACGGTAGCGAGAAAACTTCTCAAACACTCATCGCGTCCGGGGCCCTCGAGGGCCTGGTGGGAAAGAACTTCCTGGAGCGTTGGGTACGGACAGTGCTCCATCAGAATAACCCGGTGCCCATCATGGGTATACTCATCGAAAATATTGGGGGCCCGAACAACTGTATTGAAATCTCCGCGCGATAACCGAGATCTCAAGTCAGCCGCTGCCACTTGTAAGCCCTGGCCTATCCTGGTTGTTGAAGTATTACAATCTTTCAATTCCTTGCGAACATAAACAGTGTCCCCGAGCGCGACCAGAGAAACGACCGACTCACCCGAATCCGCTAAGATTTTTTCTTGGGCGGTGTTATCTCTTCGCGCGGCCTCGATTCTTTTCCCCAGGTCTCCGGGGGATAAGCTCGTGATTGTATGATGGTGGCTAAAAATTGACATGATGATCGCCTTATTTCCCAATGTTATGCGGCAAAAACGAAGGAAGGTGTCCTACTTCTGGTAACGAGCAATGACAGGGGAGCCCAAGAGGTACGTAAGCCCCG
>CAZPBV010000023.1:0-9295 GCA_964584675.1 uncultured Bdellovibrionales bacterium | reverse complement strand
CATGCGGTGAACCACCATGGGAAAGAAAAACTCTCCCTGCCTCTCGACGCGGCGATAGCCATGCTGTTCAAATTCCCTATTAATTTCAGCATGGCTAAAAAGAGTAAACTGACGGGTGTTGCCTTCCATATGTCGCTTAAGTCCAAAGAGCAAAGGATATAACGCGTTAAAACTAGCACGCGGGGGGTAGTCTACAATTATAGAAGATGAACTAACGCGGCATAGTTCGGCAATAACGTCACGCCACTGATCGCAATGAGGCAAGAAACGAAAGCAGGTAACCACGGGGAAGGAGGACTCCGGAAAGGGAAGTTTCAGCAAATGACATACGTGCAAGCGGCACTTTCCGGAAGCAATCAGATCTTCAACCTGGGCGCTACAGGCCGGGCTACTGCCGGCGATAGCGACTCGCATGCCAATGGCACAGAGTCGGCGGGCAATCTGGCCGTGTCCGCCGGCCACATCCAATATTTCAAGGGTATCGGGGTCCCCGCGATAGGACCGCGCGACCATGCGCTCGGTAATTTCTCCCTGTATCTTAAGAAGCCATGCGCCAATTTTTCCAGCAAATCGCGAAGCGTACCCGGCTGAAGATGTTTCCACATCTTCAAATTCCTGCAAGGATTTCTGTTCCAACCCCATGGACCGGTTTTCCATAACCGCCCCGCCATGGTATGTATAGTCGCGGCCAATCAAAATGCGAGCATTTTTATTGGCCGCGAGTATACCCCGGAGGGACAACAAATACTCGCCGCACAAGCTGCAAGGGCCAGGCCCTTTCTCTGAACTTTACTTGGAACTCTACTGAGCCCTGTAGAGGCGGTACGAACCAGGCAAACTCAGCCGCAGCGAGTATTGCACAGGTTCAAGATTGATACCATGAGCACTCAAATTATTCACCAAACAGCGGACTCCCCTCAGCCACGGGCACCGTCATCGCTGACAATCTTGCCACAGGAATCTTCCCTAAGAGGACGTAACCCATTTTCTGTGCCGCTGCAAAACGAAGACCGGCTTGGCCCCGCCGGCGCTCCAAGAGCTTTGCGCGCCTTAGCTAAGATTGTGGACGGCGGTTTATGCCACCGCTGCGGTTCGTGCGTCGGCATCTGCCCGACCGGTGTCCTCGGACTCGACGAGCGCGAATATCCGGCGGTGAAGAATCTTTCAGCCTGCACGGATTGCGACCTCTGTGTCCGCGTATGCCCCGGTGATGAATTTAACATTCAAGAGATGCACCACTCGCTCTTCCAGTCCGAACCTGAACTAACCGCCACCCACGGAGCGTTTCGTCGCGGCGTGGTGGCTTACGCCACGGACCCCCATATACGGGAACACTCAACAAGCGGCGGTGTTGTCACTGCGCTTCTCATCCACCTGCTTGAATCAGGCACGATAGACGGCGCCCTCATCATTAGCTCCGATGAGCAGGTGCTGTGGAAAGGCAAGCCCATGGTGGCGCGTTCGCGCGCGGATATTCTTTCGGGCATGAAGTCGAAATACGCTATCTCTCCCACGAACGTAAATTTCTCGGAGGTACGCGAAGTTCCCGGCCGCTACGCCTTGGTGGGACTGCCCTGTCAGATCCATGGTTTTCATAAGGCCGCACAACTAGACCCGCGCATGAAGGAGCGAGTGGTGCTGACCATCGGCTTGTTTTGCCATGCCGCTATTGAACACGAGGCTTTTGAGGTCATCTGGGACACGCTTGGTGAGAAGGGGCGGCAGGCAAGGCGCTTTATCTCTCGAGTTGGCAAACACCCCGGATCACCGCACATTGAGCTTACTGATGGCTCGCTCTATCCGGTGTACTTTGGCGAGAGAAAGGGATACCGACCGACCTCAATAGAAGTTATCAATGTGCTCTATCGGCTTTTCACCCCCGAGCGCTGCACCACCTGCTTTGATGGGTTGGCTGATTTTGCGGATATTGCCGTCGGTGACCCGTGGATGGCTCCGCCGGATTCTTCGGTCAATTGGTACCAGGGATGGAGTTTTGCGGTTTTACGGACTCAACGCGGCGAGGATGCTTACCGCAGCTGCCTTGAAGGCGGCGCGCTACACTCCATGGATATTACCAGACGGGAAGTGCTCAATTCAAACAAGCTCATGGCTGGGGAGAAACGCTGGCGCGCTTTTCGAGTACTAGAGACACACCGCCGCCAAGGAAAGCCAATACCGTCATACGGTGACCCGACTTTCCAGTTCCCCCGTCACAACGGCGCTCAATTTGTGAAAACCGAACTACACATTTTTTCGCACCTATTTTGCTTTTTGCCCCGCTATCGCGCGGCAGCGTTACGATTCTTTTTAGGGCCAGGCGGCTATTGGCTCTTTTGGCTCAATAGCAAGCGGCGCGCACTACGGGTGTGGCTTCGTGATTCCCTGGAAAAGGCGCGCCGCGCCCTTGTCGGTAGAGAATAATCTGTTCACCGCGCCAACGCTTCTTCAAACGTAATCTGCGAAAATCCGGGAAGGACCGTTTGCGGACTACAGGTGAATAGCTTCACCCCGAGCGCCCCAAGCTCGGCTGCCCCCTGCTCTAACATACGCTTCATTTTTGGGTATTCTGTTTGATCGTGGTTGCGCGAATGAAAATCGAAACCAAAAAAATGCGTCTGTCCTTCTACCGAGCAAAGATCTAGTCCAAGAAATATTACCTCGCAAAATCCCATATAGGCGGCAAGCTGCAAAGCCACATAGGACACGGTATAGCCGGAGTAAACTCCGCGTTCCGGGTCGGCGCTAAACCCCTCTGAGCCGAGAAGTTTCATTGGCATTCCCCATGGTCTCCCCTCGAGGGTAAACAAGAAGCGCGCACGTTTCAGCTCGTCGGGATAGAGGTAGAAAAGACGATGATCCATGCAAAAGTGGTACTGTCCATGCGGATACACCAAAAACGAACGGTTGAGCCCCATCACTAAGCGCCTCTCAAGAGGAGCAAGATCATAGCTCGAGAGCGAGGGCCCCGACGCCAAGATAAAGAGGCGCTTCCCCTCGTGCACATTCCGAAAATCACCAATGCACGATAATCCGCTCATGGCACATTGGCCCACGGAAAGGACAAATACTTTATCATGCGCCGATTGTAACTGTAGACCAGGTGAATCATATTCTCCGGATCGAGTAATGCCGACGGGTAAGAGACTTCACGCTCAATGACATCGAGATGCACGGGCTCACTCCACGTAACTCCTCCGTCGGAGCTGCCGGCGAGACTCAACGGAAAACGCTTGTGTTCGCGGGAGTGATTGTACACCACCGCGGTCTTTCCATATCTCCGCATAGCCGCGACGCCGCTCAACGGGCATGGCAAGAGGGTTTGTATTGGAGATGACCAGGTCCGCCCGCCGTCGGAGGAGCGGCTTCTCCATATGACATAAGGCTCGCCGCACGGGCGAAAGTACAAAGATAGGCTCTCCTCTGTTTCTTGTATCAAGCTCGGCTGAATAAGCGGGGTCCCAACAAATCGATACTGCTCTGTCCATGCGGAAGCGCCTCCCGCGAGAAGCACGGTTTCATTACTGCGCTCATCATAGGCTGGCAATAGAAAGCTTCCGTCGAGTCGGCGCACCGGGGGATGCCGAGCCAGAATGCCGTGCGGCATCCCGACTGAGCGCGGAGAACTCCACGTTCTTCCTCCATCAGAGGACTCACTCTCATGCAGCTCGGCATCAGTCCAGTAATCTCCCTTAATCAAGGCAAAGAGAAGATGCAGCTTTCCGGTATCCTCTTCAAAATAAAAGACCGGATTTCCGGCGGAAGAGCCCCCGAGAGGAAAGATAGTTTCTCCCCGCATCCATGTGCTGCCCCCTGAAAGCAACCTGCTACAACAGATTCTTCCAAGCTTATAGTCTTCTTTCTCAGGATACGCATACCAGGCACACAAGAGGGTTCCATCGCCGAGCCGAACCAGCGATGGCGCATGCGCATATGAACCCCCGTCGGTAGGATTGTAAATAAATCCCGAGCTCATTCCCTGCGCCGAAGAATAACATGGAAGTCACGCCCGCAGCTCTCAAAGGCTAGATGATAATCGGGATTCTCAAACCCGGCCCGGTCTGTCACCCCAAGATAGTCCGGGGTCGACAAAACACAGGGTTCGGGAAGAGCAGTCTTGAGATTTCCAGCCGTAATGTTCGCCAACTCTTTGATGCAGTCCTCAACCTGCGCATCAAGCGGCTCCTCGTCGGAATCCATCGAAAACATGACACGGGCAACCTGTTTGGCAAGTTCGGCGTGAGCCTGCACTACTACCTCCGCCGTCCAGGCGCCTGAAATCGAAATTCTCGCCATACAATATGGCCCATGACCCCAAGGAAAGGGAGCCTCCCGCTCTTCCGTCGAGAGGCCCAGCATCCCGTCCCATAGTCGCCGGGTAACATCTCGAATGCTCTCCTCAACTACAGTCCTTTCCATCCTATTTCTTGATGCAATAGCAGCTGGCCTTGCCCAGGGCGCGGCGTTCAAAATTATCATCTACATTGAGAGTGGTCTCCGCAGCGCCCAAGAAAAGCACTCCGTCGCTGCGCATAACTTTTCGAATTCTGCCCAAAATATCGCGCTTCACGTCCAAGTCAAAGTAAATGAGCACGTTTCGGATGAAGACGATGTCAATATCAGTAAGCAGAAGGGTGGGTTTAATGAGATTTAATTCCTCAAACTGCACCATTTTTCGGATGTCCTCTTTCAGGTGCCATTCCATGCCCTGCTTTTGAAAGTACTTCACTAAAAAAATCGCCGGTAAGCCTCGATTCACCTCCAGTTGGGTGTAAATTCCCTTGCGGGCTCGATCAAGAACCTGGCGGCAGATATCAGTCGCAATGATGCGCACCTGCCAGTTCTGAAGGACGGGAAAATATTCTCTCAGCTGCATCGCTATTGAATAGGGTTCCTGGCCGGTGGAACTGGCGGCGCACCAAATGGTAAGTTTTTTGTTCGCTGCGCGTCTCTCAAGAACCTCTGGAATAATTGTCGTTCGAAGAGCCTCAAACGGTTCGATATCCCGAAAGAAGGAAGTTTCGTTCGTCGTGAGGGCTTCAACTACTCTCCTCGTTAGGTCAGGCGGCGGCGTGCTTCTCAGCAGGCTGACCAAGTCTGCTATTGACTCAACTTGAAATTCACGAGTCAACGGCCCAATACGCGCCTCGACCAAATACTCCTTGCCTTTATCCAAGACAATGGCCGCCTCCTTGCGAACCAGACTGCTGATAAACTCAAAATCAGTGCTACTCAATGTCATATCACAACCCCCGTAGATTGCTTTGAAGCCGAGCCCCTCTGCCGGGCGCGACGGTCCAAAACTGCAGCCATTTGACCCAACGGAACTACTTCGTCAGCCAGGCCGGCCTTAGCGACGAATCCCGGCATGCCCCACACAACACTGGTTGCCTCATCTTGAGCGATAATATAGCCGCCCCGCTCACGAACAATCTCACAACCACGCAGCCCATCCTGGCCCATGCCCGTGAGGACTGCGCAGACACATTGGCCGCCGCATACGTCTGCGATTGAACGAAACAAGGGGTCAACCGCGGGACGGCATGAGTTCTCCTGAGGTTCCTGATTGAGCGTAAGCTGGAGATGTCCGCTATGAGTAGTCACCAGCATATGATAGTTCCCCGGCGCGATGTACACATTACCGGCCTCCACTCGCATTCCTTCCGCTCCTTCGTGAACGAGCAGTTTGCACTGGCCGTTCAACCTTTCCGCCAACATTTTGGTGAATAGAGGCGGCATGTGCTGCACGATGACAATCGGGGCAGGAAAATCGGCCGGCAAAGCCGGTAGTACCTCCGCCAACGCGTTTGGCCCTCCTGTTGAAATGCCGATACCAACGAGCATCACCGGACCCAAACCCGCCCGGGACGGAGCCGGCACGGGACGCGGCGTCGAGACAGCTGAAGAATGGACCGGGTGAACCGGGACGGGGGCCGCGGTTGAAGCAGACTTCAGAGCCAACGCTTTGATGCGGGTTATCATGTCGGACTTTATTCGCTGCTTGGCCTCGGTAACGGATCCAACATTGGCCGGCTTTGTTACGTAGTCACTGGCGCCAGCGCTTAGCGCCTCAAGGGTGACTTCGGCGCCGCGCTCAGTGAGGGTGCTAAACATAATTATGGGAAGCCGGGGATGAGTCTCCCGTATCTTGCGCACCGTCTCAATCCCGTTTAGTTCGGGCATCTCGACATCGAGCGTAATAATATCCGGATTATTTTGTGTAATTTTCTGCAGCGCAATCTTTCCGTTCGCCGCGACCCCGCAGATTTCGATATCCGGATCTTCAGACAGCACATCGGTGAGAATTTTGCGAACAACAACCGCATCATCCACCACCAACACTCTTATTTTGGCCACCGTTCCTCCCCAAACGAAATAACGCCACTGGATAACTTAGGAGGACAAGCCCATTATTCTAAACTTGTCTTGCACAATTTCTTTGGTAAAAGGCTTCATGACGTACTCATTCGCCCCCGCCTCAATCGCCCGCACCACCTGCATCATTTCAGTCTCCGTGGTGACCATCATGAGCTTGAGAGCATCGTATTGGCGGTCTCCCCGGACCGCCTGAACAAACTCGTACCCGTTCATTTCCGGCATGTTCCAGTCCACCAAGGCGACCGTCACATCGGGGTTTGCTTTCAAACACTCGAGCGCCTGTTTGCCATCGGCAGCTTGGACACTTTCATATCCAAGCTCCTTCAGCATCTTGCACAAAATAAAGCGAGTGGCGGATGAGTCATCAATGACCAATGCTTTTTGCGTCATAATTGTACGCTCCTATTCGTTACCTGTTCCCGAAGCCTCGGCCAAGAGGCCGGGACTTCGGGTGTCTCCCTGAGAACAACTATATACGAAACTGAGAGACCAGTTTCTGCAAAGCTGCCGCCATCTTAGCGAGCTCCTGAGCAGCCTGACGCGAATTGCCGGCACCTTCGGTGGTACTCTGCGCTGCTTGAGCAACCATCGAAATATTTTCGGCAATTTCGTTACTACCGCGAGCAGCTTCAGCAACGTTTCTCGACATCTCGTTGGTTGTAGCAGTCTGCTCCTCAACGGCGCTGGCAATCGTGTTTGAAATATCATTAATCCGGTTAATGATATCGCTGATCTCGCCGATTGCCTTAACCGCATTGGAGGTATCAGATTGAATTGCGCCAATCTTCTGACTAATCTCCTCTGTTGCTTTGGCTGTTTCTTTGGCAAGCTCTTTCACCTCATTCGCCACCACCGCGAAGCCCTTTCCTGCTTCTCCGGCTCTGGCCGCCTCGATCGTCGCATTTAATGCCAGCAGGTTGGTCTGTTCGGCGATCGAAGTAATCACCTTAATTACCTTGCCAATTTCAGCACTGCTATCGCCGAGTTTGCCAATGATGTCATTGGTGCTCTTAGCGACACCCACCGCCTGAGTGGCAACCTTCGCTGCTTCGTTGGCATTTGAGGCAATTTCTCGAATGCTGGCGCTCATTTCTTCAGTGCCGGTCGCAACTGTCTGCACATTCTTGCTCACTTCCTCTGACGCAGCCGAAACCACGTTAGACTGCTGAGCAGTTTCAGACGCGTTCTTTGACATTTGCTCGGCTACCGATGTCAGCTCCTCGGAGGACGCGGCAAGGTTTTGAGCGTTCTCTGAGATATTGGCCATACTGCCGCGTAAATTGCCAAGGAAGCGTTCCAGCCCTTCACCCATCTTTCCAATTGAGTCGGTTCCAGACACCGTGACAGGCTGGGTGAGGTCGCCTTTCGACGCCGCCTCAACGACCTGCATCATGCTCTCAACCTTAGCCGCCAATTCGGCCGCTGCCTGGCGCTCGCGCTCCTGCCGGGCTTCTGACTCCTGCTTCATGCGATCACGCTCCACTACCTGAGCGGTGATATCGCTGGCGTACTTAACCACCTTATATGGCTTGCCGTTGACGTCAAAGACCGGGTTGTATGAAGCCAAAATCCAAATTTCCTTGCCGGACTTGGTGATGCGCTTATACTCGCCGCCATCAAACTCGCCGCGATTTAGCTTGGCCCAGAACTGTGAATATTCGGACGAGCTTTTATAACTATCTTCACAAAAGATACGATGATGCTGACCGCGAATTTCTTCTAGGTTATATCCGAGGGCCCGCAAGAAGTTATCATTGGCGGTAATCACCGCCTGACTCTTACTAATAGCGTTGGCCACGCTGATATGCTCTTGATTTTGCTTTTCAAGACGCAGCTTCTCGGTAACAACCTCCCAAGTGACCATGGGTCCGACAAATTTTCCGCCCGCATCATAAATGGCGCTTACCAGCAAATCAGCCGTTTCAGGCCCAAGCTGAATTTGAGCGCGAATGGGGTAGTTTTTTGGGTCCAAAAGTATCTTTCGCTGGTGGGCAGGATTCTTATGAAATATATCAATCGATGATCCCTGCACCTTGGCCGGCGGCACGGGCAAATACTGAGCCAACTGTTGCAACGTTGCCAGGGATGCCGGGTTCATATAGGTAATGGTCAAGTTCCCGTCTGCCATCATGATATTAATCGGGGCGTTCTCCACCATTGCCCTGATCCGTGCCTGTTCATTTTCAAGGCGCATCTTCTCGGTAATCACCGACCACGTAACCATAGGCCCCTGATAGGTTCCGTTGTCGTCATACATAGGGCTGACGAGCAGTTCGGCTGTTTCGGGCCCGATCTGAATGCGTGATGTTATGGGCAAATTCTTGGGATTCCCAAGCATGCGGCGCTGATGCTTTGGATCTTTGTGGAAAATATCAATGGACGAGCCAACTACCTCGTCTACCGTCACCGGAAGATACTGTTCAAGCTTCTCAAGGGTCTCCCGGGATGACGGATTGACGTAGCGAATCACGAGGTCCTTATCCGCGTACATGATATTGACTGGCGCATTTTCCACCAGAGTCATTGCATTATTGCGAACGCTGTCCGCCGAACCATGCGCGCCATTTTTCTCGCCGCTAACGAGTGTGTCCATGTGTGCCATACCTTTTTTCCCCTTTTCTCCAGTTGTAGTTTGCCGTTTTTGTTTTAACTGAGGCGACTGAGACAACGCCCCCCCGTGCTTATTGGTGATAATTACTTCCGAGAGAGGCCCCACAATTGAAAGTATGCTCTCAATGTGCGGCTTCATAACCCCCAGACTCTCAAGCGCGCCCGATAAGTGCTGAGCAACCCGGCCGAAGTGGTCAGGTGTAATATCAAGATGCTCATGGGCACTGCGCATGTCCTGCCCCTTATAGGAATTTGGTCCTCCCAAGGCAGCGGTGAAAAAGGCGATTTGCTGGCTCTTTAGCCAATCTAT